>DAMDKH010000008.1:0-27731 GCA_032099965.1 Microbacterium sp. | reverse complement strand
GACGCCGATCCGCTCCGCCGCCTGCACGCCGCGCCACCCCAGCGCGAAGGGCGAGGCGAGATGGACGACGTCGGGCTGGAAGCGGCGCAGGGAGGCGGCGATGCTCGACGCGGGAGAGGCGCCCACCCTCACGTCGGGGTACCCGGGGAGCGCGACGCTGCGGACGGTCTCGACCGTCGCGCCGTGGATGCCGGTCGGTGTGCCGGGTGCCGCCGGGGCGATGACGTGCACATCGTGCCCTCGCCGCTCGAGATGGCGGAGGATCTGCAGCACCGACCCGGTCACGCCGTTCATGTGCGGGAGGAAGGACTCGGTCACGATCGCGACTCTCACACGCCCAGGATGACGGTCGTGCGGGACCGCGAGGGGCGAAAACGGATGCGCTCACCAGATGTTCACCGGATGCACGAAAGCCGGTCACCGGCTATCCCCACTTCTCCGACCGTTCACCCCGGCCCGGCACTCTGGACGGGTGCCCGCCGACATCCTGTCCGACATCCTCACCGGCCCCTGGGCCCTGGTCGTCCTGTGCCTGCTCGTGCTGGGCGACGCGTTCCTCGTGGTGATCCCTGGGGAGGTGGCCGTGACCGCCCTGGGTGCGCTCTCGGCCTCCACCGGCTCTCCCCCGCTCTGGGCGGTGATCGCCTGCGCGGGCGCGGCGGCGGCGGCCGGCGACGTCTCCTGCTACCTCATCGGCCGATACGTGGGGACGGATCGCTGGCGCTGGATGCGGTCGACCCGCGTGCGACGCGCCCTCGATTGGGCGCGCAGACGTCTCGACCGCGGCCTGGCGACCGTGCTGTTCACTGCGCGCTTCGTGCCGTTCGCGCGGCTCGCGATCAACCTCGTCGCCGGCGCCTCCCGCGTGAGTCCGGGGCGGTACCTGGCGCTCGTGGTGATGGCCGCTCTCGGGTGGGCCGCCTACCAGGCCTCGGTGGGAGCGGTGGTGGCGGCGGTGCTGCCGGGAGGCCCTGTCGTGGCGGTGCCCGTCTCGGTCGTCGTGGCCGTGGGCCTCGGTCTTCTCATCGACGCGCTCGTGGGTCGCTCCCGGCGCGCCCTGCCCGAGAACGGCTCGGTGGCCTAGGCTGACGATCATGAGCACCGACGACGGCGCCGTCTCCCCCGCGGAGGAGATGAAGCGCAAATTCAAGGAAGCGCTCGAGAAGAAGAACGCGCACCATCGCGACGGCGAGGCCCACCTGAACGGCGATTCCGCCGTGCACGGTGGCGCAGCCCCGCAGACGCGGCGCGAGTTCCGACGCAAGAGCGGTTGATCGACGATGCGGGGACCGGCAACCCCGGCCCCCGCATCCTGTTCCCGGCCCCGGGAGCGCCCCGTCGGAGGGCGACGCAGAAGCCGCCGTCGCCCGCGAGCGGCGAGCGGCGGCATCGGCACCCGGGATCACTCGCCGGCGAGACCTCCGAGCAGGTGGCCGAACGAGCGACCTTCGCCGAGATACGTGGCCGGGTCGAACGGGTCCGTCGAGACGGAGGCCTCGCGGCGCGCGACGGCGTCGGCGAGTTCACGGGCCCCCTTCTCTACACGCTTCGCGAGCGGTGCCACCTGGTCTCCCGCGCCGCCCCAGTCGCTCGACGCGGCGAAGACCCCGGTCGACACGGCGTCGGCGTGCAGGTAGGCGAACAGCGGACGGATCGCGTAGTCGATGGCCAGCGAGTGCCGCGCCGTGCCGGCATTCGCCCCGATCAGGACGGGCGTGCCGGTGAGGGCATCGGGATCGAGCACGTCGATGAACGACTTGAACAATCCGGAGTAGCTCGTCGAGAAGATCGGCGTGACCGCGATGAGCGCGTCGGCGGAGACGACCGTGTTGATCGCCGCCTCCAGCGCGGGCGGAGCGAAGCCCGTCAGGAGGTTGTTCGTGATGTCGTGCGCGAGGTCGCGCAACTCGATCACATCGACCGTGGCGGCGATGTCGCGCTCACCGAGAGCCTTCACCGTCTCAGCGGCGAGGCGGTCGGCGAGCATGCGCGTCGACGACGGGTTGGAGAGCCCCGCCGAGACGACGGCGATACGTCGCACGCTCATCTCACGCCCCCTTGCGGGCGAGCCCGAAGGCCGCACCGGCCGCGGCCGGGGTGTCCTGGTACGGGCTGTCGGTGAGGTTGTCTCCGCGGTTCGCCCCGGGGCGCGCCTGCCGGGTGGGACCGTCTCCGAAGACGGCCCGGACCCGCGAGGCGTGGGTGGGTGCATCGGGAACGGTCGCCGGACGCCCCTTCGCCAGCTCCTTGCGGAGCACCGGGACGACCTCGGAACCGAGGATGTCGAGCTGCTCGAGCACCGTCTTCAGCGGCAGACCGGCGTGATCGATGAGGAACAGCTGGCGCTGGTAGTCACCGAAGTGCTCACGCATCCCGGCGTAGCGGTCGATGACCTGCTGGGGCGATCCCACCGTCAGCGGGGTCATCTCGGTGAAGTCCTCCATGCTGGGACCGTGGCCGTACACCGGCGCGTTGTCGAAGTAGGGACGGAACTGCTGCACCGCGTCCTGCGACTTCGCGGCCATGAACACCTGACCGCCGAGGCCGACGATCGCCTGCTCGGGGGTGCCGTGGCCGTAGTGCGCGTAGCGCTGACGGTAGAGCTCGATGAGCCGCTGGTAGTGCTCCTTCGGCCAGAAGATGTTGTTCGCGAAGAAGCCGTCGCCGTAGTAGGCCGCCTGCTCCGCGATCTCGGGTGTGCGGATGGAGCCGTGCCACACGAAGGGCGCGACCCCGTCGAGCGGGCGCGGCGTCGACGTGAAGCCCTGCAGCGGGGTGCGGAACTTCCCCTCCCAGTCCACGACGTCTTCGCGCCACAGCTTGTGCAGCAGGGCGTAGTTCTCGATGGCCAGCGGAAGCCCCTGACGGATGTCCTGGCCGAACCACGGGTAGACCGGGCCGGTGTTGCCTCGGCCGAGCATGAGGTCCATACGGCCGTCTGAGACGTGCTGGAGCATCGCGTACTCTTCGGCGATCCGCACCGGGTCGTTGGTGGTGATCAGCGTGGTCGAGGTCGACACGATGAGGCGTTCGGTGCGGGCGGCGAGCGCGGCGAGGAAGGTGCTGGGGCTGGACGACCAGAACGGCGGGTTGTGGTGCTCGCCGATCGCGAAGACGTCGAGGCCCACCTCCTCCGCGTGGGTGGCGATGGCGAGCGTGGCCTTGATGCGCTCCTGCTCGCTCGGGGTCTCCCCGGTGGTGGGGTCGCGCGTGATGTCGCTCACCGACATGATGCCGAACTGCATCGCGGGTGCCCCTGACTGCTCGCTCATGATTGCTCCAACTCTCTCGATCCGGATGCGGACATCCGTTTCTATTCACTTGAATGTATATGAGACAACACCGTGGCTGCCACTTTATTCCCACCGGTAGCCTGAGCGGATGAGCACCACCGGGGCGGACCGACGGGGTCCCGCGACATCACCCACCGCACGTCCGCGGCGGCGCGTGCCCTTCTGGGACAACGCGCGATATGCCTGCATCGTCCTCGTGGTGCTCGGTCACGCGATCCAACGGCTCATCTACGACTCCGATATCGCGTTCGCGTTCTATCTCGCCCTGTACGCCTTCCACATGCCCGCGTTCGCCATCATCTCCGGGTACTTCTCGAAGGCGGGGTCACCCACCCGCACCCAGATGGCGCGCGTGATCACCGACATCCTCCTGCCCTACGTCATCTTCGAGGCGCTCTGGACCCTCACCAAGTGGCTGGTCGAAGGGCGGGTCAACCCCAACCCGTCGCAACCGTCGTGGACGCTGTGGTTCCTCCTCGCCCTCGGGATCTTCCGCCTCGTGCTGCCGTACCTGGCTCTGCTGCGCTGGCCCCTGCTGTGGACCGTGATCATCTCGGTCGGTGCCGGCTACCTGCCCAACATCGACAGCACGTTCTCGCTCTCCCGCACCCTCGGGCTCCTCCCGTTCTTCGCGCTCGGGTGGTGGCTGCGCGACCGCGACGTCGTGGCCCGCCTGCACCTGCTCGACGTCCGCCCCTGGTGGTCGCGGGTCGTCGCCGTCGCCCTGCTGGCAGCGGCCGGCTGGGCGGCGTGGAACTGGCTGCCCCTCTGGGAGCGGATCGATCTCCGCCACTGGCTGTTCTACGAGGACTCCTACGCCGACCTGGCCGGTGAGCAATGGTGGGCCGGAGGCATGCGCATCGTCCTCATGCTGCTGGCGGTCCTGCTGTGCGCCGCGTTCTTCGCCCTGATCCCGCGCGGGTCGTACCGGTGGACGACGCTGGGTCAGTACACGATGTACGTCTATCTGCTGCACTCCTTCGTGCTCTATCCGTTCCGCGAGTCGGGCGCGCTCCGGGGGCTCGAGCCGACCTGGCTCTGGCTCCCCCTGGTCACGCTGCTGTCGGTGGTGGTCGCCCTCGCGCTCGCCACGGCCCCGGTGCGTCGCGTGTTCCGGCCGCTCGTCGAGCCGCGGCCCCGCTGGCTGTTCCGCGACCCCGAGCTGGCCTCCCGCGAAGGACGCCGGAACGATCCAACCGGCTCCCGCCGACCGCGATAGCGTGGATCGGTGACCCGCGCCGAGCATCTCCGTGACCAGATCGTCGACCGGATCGACGACCTCGGATTCGGCGCCCGGGGACTCCACGTGCTCGCGGGCGTCGACACCGCCGAGCATCGCTGGGCCCCCGAGGAGCCGATCGACGTGCAGTCGGTGGCCAAGGGCGTCTGCGTCATCGCCGCGGGGATCGCCGCCACGGAGGGCCTGCTCGACCTCGACGAGCCCATCGGCGAGTACCTGCCGTCGATGCCTCTCGGAGACGGCGTCGAGCACGTCACGATGCGTCACCTCCTTTGCATGTCGAGCGGCATCGACCTCCCCTGGTCGGAGACGATGATGACCGATTGGCCCGATCTGTCGGAGGAGTTCCTCCGACGGCCCACCGCGGGGCGGCGTTTCCAGTACTCCAATGCCAGCACCTACACGGCCATGCGCGTGCTCTCCGAGCGCACGGGCGACGTGGCGACCTACCTCCAGCCACGCCTCTTCGACCCGCTCGGCCTGTCCGACGTGCGGTGGGAGCGCTGCCCCCTGGGCCGCATCGTGGCCGGCGGCGGACTGCTGCTGCGCACGCACGAGATGGCCCGGCTCGGCCGCCTCATCCGTGACCGCGGCGTCTGGGAGGGGCGGGCGCTGCTCGCTCCCGAGTGGATCGACGCGATGCACACCGACGGGGTCCCCGCGGGCACCGGTCCCGGGTACGAACGCTATGCGCTCGCCGGGTGGGACGGGCCCGGCGCAGCCTGGCGGTTGCACGGCGCGCACGGCCAACTCCTGATCTTCGTCGACGACACCGTCGTGACCCTGACGGCGCACGATCACTTCGGCGCGGATGCCGCAGCCGGTGCCGTGGTCGAGACGATCAGTTCCTGACCGACCCGCCGCCCCTGCCGCCCGGCGTCACTCGAACAGGCCGGCTCCCACGTACGAGCCCGCGGCGACGCCCGGGGGAACCGCCCACAGTCCGGAGCCGACGTGACGGATGTACTCGCTCATCCGGTCGGTCGCGAGGCGCTTCTGCACGGTGATGAACTGCTCGGGCGCCCGCTGATACGAGAGGAAGAACAGCCCCGCATCCAGCCGACCCAGTTCGTTGTTGCCGTCGACGTAGTTGTACCCCCGGCGCAGGATGCGGATGCCGCCGTTCGATTCCGGATGCGCCAGACGCACGTGCGCGTTCGCGTCGATGGCGGTGCCGGAGAGATCCACGGCGGCGAACTCGCCCCCGCCGGACAACGGTGCCCCCTCCCCCTTGTCGCGCCCGATGATCGTGTCCTGCTCGGCGAGACGCACGCGGTCCCAGGTCTCGATGAGCATGGCGATCTTGCGGGCGACGAGGTACGACCCGCCGGCCATCCACGCGGGCTCGTCGTTCGCCGCCACCCACACGTGCTCGTCGAGGGCGGCCGTGTCATCCGCCAGGATGTTGGCCGTGCCGTCCTTGAAGCCGAACAGGTTCCGCGGGGTCGCCTGATCGGCCGTCGTCCGCGAGGTCTTGCCGAAGCCGAGCTGCGACCACCGCAGCCGGGCGCGGCCGAACGCGATGCGGCTGAGGTTGCGCACGGCGTGGACCGCCACCTGCGGGTCGTCCGCGCAGGCTTGGATGCAGAGGTCTCCCTGCGACTTCTGCGGGTCCAGATCGTCGCCGAGGAACGGTGGGAGTCGTTGCAGCGACGCCGGCCGTCGGTCGGCGATCCCGTAGCGGTCGCCGTCCTCGTTCTCGAAGAGTCCCGGCCCGAAGCCGAACGTGATCGTGAGGCCGGACGCGGGGAGCCCCTGCGCTTCGCCGGTGTCGTCCGGCGGCTCCTCCGCGGCGCCGCCCACCGAGCCGGTCGCGCTGACCTCCAGCCCCTGAGTCAGGCGGGCAGCGGCGTAGCTCCAGTCCTGCAGCAGGGCGATGAGGTCGTCCCGGTCGGTGCGCGGCATCATGTCGAAGGCGGCGAAGTGCAGGTGCTCCTGCACGGGAGTCGTGATCCCGGCCTGATGGTCGCCGAAGAAGGCGTAGGCGGATCGGCCGTCTTCGGCCGCGCGCGCGCGGCCGAGGGCCACACCCCCGGCCAGACCGCCGCCCACGCCCACGGCGAGCCCCGCCACGCCTCCCCCGATCGCGAGCCCGAGCAGACCTCGCCTGCTCAGACCAGCGGGCGGGGCCGCCGCGGCGTCCGCCTCGGTCGGCAGCCAGGTGTCCGTATCCGATGCCTTCTCCGTCATGTCCGCGTCCGTCCCGGCTCGTCGTGACTCAGTCGAGCACGGTTCCGGTGAGCTGCGACAGCGGCTCGGCCAGGGCGTTGATGAGGTCGGTGAACTCGCGCTTGTCGTCGTCGGTGAGCGCGTCGTATCCGACGAATCCCGCCGCGAGCGAGCCGTGCTCGGCGAGCGATGCGTCGAGCGCCGCGTAGCCGTCTTCGATCTCCTTCACGAGAGTCCGTCCTTCGTCACCCTGCGACGCGGCGAAGTCCTGCACGAGCGAGAACGCCATCTTGGACCCCTCGACGTTGGCGGCGAAGTCCGAGAGGTCGGTTCCCGACCACCAGTCCTCCTCGCCGGAGATCTTCCCGGTGGCCACCTCGTCGAGGAGGGCGATCGCGCCGTTCGAGATGCCGCCGATGCCCTGGTCGTCCAGCGAGTCGGTGAACTCCTCCGAGTGCACGTAGTCGTACAGCTCCTGCACGTCGGCCATCAGGAGGTCACCGAAGTCGACGCGCTCCTCGGGCGTCGAGGGTGCCCAATCCTGCCACGCCGGGGTCTCGCCGTCGGCATTGAGCGCGTCCTGCGCGGGCACCCACAGGTCCTTCTCGATCCGGTGGAATCCGGTCCATTCGAGACCCTCGGCCACGGCGTCGACCTCACGGTAGTCGATGCGCGGGTCGAGGTCGCCCAGGGCCTCCGCCACCGGTTCGATGCGCTCGTAGAAGGCGCGGGTCGACGGGAACAGCGAGCGGGCGGTCTCATCATCGCCCGCCTCGTAGGCGGCGACGAGATCCTCGACCGCGGGCACCAGCTGCGCCACCTGGTCCTTGACGAACGCCGCGTACAGGTCGACCGCCTGCTGCTTCTGCTCGCTGTCGGGTCCGTCGACGCTCACGCGCTCACCGGTGACGGTGAAGGCGGACTTGCCCACACCCTCACCGATCATCCCCGGCTTGCAGAGGGTGAAGTACTCCCCCGGCTGCGCCACGACGGTGAGAGTACGGGATGCCGCCGGGGCGATGTTCTCCACCTCGCCCACGATCCGCAGCCCGTCGTCGGCGAGCAGGTAGAACTCCGACACCTGGCTGCTGTCGTTCGTGACGTCGAAGGTGAGCGTGCCGCTCTCGGCCTGCGCGCCGGAGACCTCGCAGGCCCCGTCGGTCGAGGTGACGTCGAACGCCGCAGACGAGGCAGCGGCGTCGCTCTTCGCCACGCAGCCGGTCAGGACGAGGGCGGCGGCGCCGGCCGCCGCGACGACGGCGAGGACTCGCGGGGAGGGGGTCATACTGCTCCTTGCTCTGTGGAGGGGATCGCGGGCACGCGGGCGCCCGCCGAGTCGGGGGTGAGGGGCTCCGCGGACGACGGAGCGATGCGTCGGGTGGCGCGCGCGGCCTGCAGACCCCGCACGAAGAGGAGGCCGACGACGACGATGTAGAGGGACCAGGCGATGACCTGCAGCCACGTCATCCGCGGCATGAAGCCGATGGTCGCCTGCAACACGGCCGCAGCCGCACTGTCGGGCGGGATCACCCCGGTGAGGTCGAACGCCCAGCCGAAGGGCAGCGCCGCCCATCCCACGCCCACCGCCCCGGTGACCGCATCCACGGGCGCGGCGCTCGTGAACGGTCCGGGCAGCGCGCCGGCCTCCTGCAGGTCCATGACCGCGTAGGCGAGCACTCCCGCCGCGACGATCACCAGGAACCCGCCGGTCCACGCGAAGAAACGCCGCAGATCGAGTCGGACGGCACCGCGGGCGATCAGCACCCCCACGACGACGGCGGCGGCGAGACCGAGGAGCGCGCCGAGAAGCGCGGCGGGCGCATCGCCGAACGACTGGACCATCGACCACAGCAGGAGGGTCGTCTCGATCCCCTCGCGGGCGACGGAGACGAACCCGATCGCGACGAGTGCCCACAGGCCGCCGCGGGTGAGCGCCCGGTCGATGCCGCCCTCGAGCGTCGCCTTCATCGTGCGACCGGCCTTCTGCATCCAGAAGATCATCCAGGTGACCATGCCCACGGCGAGAAGCGACAGCAGCCCGCCGATCATCTCCTGCGCGACGAAGGTGAGCTCGTATGCGCCGAATGTCAGGATGGCCCCGATGCCGAGCGCGAGGACGACGGCGAGCCCCACCCCCGCCCACAACCGCGGCAACACGTCGCGGCGACCGAGGCGGCCGAGGTAGGCGACGAGGATGCCGACGACCAGCGCGGCTTCGAGACCCTCGCGGAGTCCGATGAGGAAGGTGGCGAGCACGGAGGAAGACCTTCGGGAGAACGGATTGAGGTAAGGCATTCCTTACCGACGGACGACTCTAGCACCGAAGTAATCCTCCGCAACACACGCCGCAGACCCCGGAAGGCGGTCTTACGCTCGTGCCATGGCTGATCTCTCGCTTCCCATCCTCGACCTGTCCCAGCTCGACCAGGGGCCCGCCGCCGCCGCGCGATTCCGCGAAGAGCTGCGCGCCGCCACCCATGACGTCGGCTTCTTCTACCTCACCGGCACCGGGATCTCCCCCGAGCTCGAGGCGCGCCTGCATCGCGCCGCCCTCGACTTCTTCGCCCTCCCCGAAGCGGACAAGCTCGCCATCGAGAACATCCACAGCCCGCACTTCCGCGGCTACACCCGGATCGGCGGGGAGCGCACGCAGGGCCAGGTCGACTGGCGGGAGCAGATCGACATCGGCCCCGAGCGCCCGGCCGTGGACGACGGTCCGGCGTTCAATCGCCTGATCGGCCCCAACCTCTGGCCCTCGGCGCAGCCCGGGCTGCGTGAGGTCGTCTCGGAATGGCATGAGACGCTCTCGGAGGTGTCACGTCGACTGCTGCGCGCCTGGGCGGAGGCGCTCGGCGCGGAACCGTCGTACTTCGACGAGCACTTCGGTGAGCCGTCGACCCTCATCAAGATCGTGCGTTACCCCGGCTCCCACGCACCGGAGCCCCAGCAGGGCGTCGGCGCGCACAAGGACTCCGGCGTGCTGACGCTGCTGTGGGTGGAGCCGGGCAAGGGCGGGCTGCAGGTCGAGCGTGACGGCGAGTGGGTCGACGCTCCTCCGGTGCCCGGGGCGTTCGTGGTGAACATCGGTGAGCTGCTGGAGTACGCCACAGGCGGCTACCTGAAGGCCACCAACCACCGCGTGGTCTCCCCGAAGGCGCCCGACGAGCGGATCTCCATCCCGTTCTTCTTCAACCCCGCCCTCGACAAGCGCCTCCCGCTCATCGATCTGCCGACCGAGCTCGCCGCGGAGGCGACCGGGGTGACGCAGGATCCGTCCAACCCCATCCACGCGCTGTACGGCGAGAACGCCCTCAAGTCGCGTCTGCGGGCGCATCCGGACGTCGCCGCGATCCACCACGCCGACCTGGTGGGTGCTCCGGCCTGAGCGCCCGGGTCACCGGAAGCGGGAATGACGAAGGCCGCCCCACACCTGGGGCGGCCTTCTCAAGAATGTTCTGCGCGATTGAACGCTAGTCGCTCAGCGGCGGAGTCCGAGACGTTCGATCAGCGAGCGGTAACGCGCGATGTCGATGTCCTGGAGGTAGCCGAGCAGACGACGGCGCTGACCCACGAGCAGGAACAGACCACGACGCGAGTGGTGGTCGTGCTTGTGCTCCTTGAGGTGCTCGGTGAGGTCCTTGATGCGCTGCGTCAGCATTGCGACCTGCACCTCGGGGGATCCGGTGTCACCGGGGTGCGTCGCGTACTCTTCGATGATCGCCTTCTTGACGTCTGCTTCCAGTGCCATAGATTCGATCCCCTTTCAGCTTGTTGCGCGGCGCCCGACGCCTGATGCGTGGGCTCTCTTTATCCGCGGCCGATCGAACGGCAACCTGACGAGTCTACCAGTCCCCGACGGCGGCGATGACCTCCGACCCCGCTCGACACCGTCGGTGATGGAGTGCGGGACCGTGGTGACGCAGAAGGGCCCCGCGCCTTCGGCGACGCGGGGCCCTCTGACGTGCGGAAGCGGACTCAGCCCTGCTGCAGCGCGGCCTGGAGGTCGAGGTTGATCGTGACGTCCTTGCCGACGAGAACGCCACCGGTCTCGAGCGCAGCGTTCCAGGTCAGCCCGAAGTCCTCGCGGTTGATGACGGCCTTGGCCGACGCGCCGGCCTTGTAGTTCCCCCACGGGTCGGAGCCGAAGCCGCCGAAGTCGACCTCGAAGGTGACCGGCTTGGTGATGCCGCGGATGGTCAGATCGCCGTCGACGTAGAGGTCGCCGTTCTCGGCACGGGCCCCGGTGGAGACGAAGTCCATGGTCGGGAAGTTCTCGGTGTCGAAGAAGTCGCCCGAACGGAGGTGCTGGTCGCGACCCTCGTCGTTCGTGTCGACGGAGGTCACGTCGACGCTCGCCTCGACCTTCGTCTCGAGCGGGTTCTCGGGGGCGGTCAGCGTCGCGCTCTTCACGCCGAACGTGCCACGCACCTTGGAGATCATCATGTGACGGACGCTGAAGGTGACCTCGCTGTGCGAGGGGTCGAGGACGTAGGTGCCGGGACGGTAGCCGGGGATGTCGATGGTCATGGGGAACTCCTTCGGGGACGGGCGGCCGCTGCGGCCATACCGGGAGGGAACGACGCCGAACGAAGGTCTATTCCCATGAATGCGAATTTCGTCGACGCATCGGGACGCCGGAGACACGAAGACGCCCCGACCGGGGGATGGTCGGGGCGTCTTCTGTCTGGGCGTCTCAGCCGACGGCGACGAGGTCGATGATGAAGATCAGCGTCTTGCCGGAGAGGAAGTGGCCTCCCCCGGCAGGGCCGTAGGCCAGGTGCGGCGGGATGACCAGCTCGCGACGACCGCCGACCTTCATGCCGGGGATGCCGTCCTGCCAGCCCTGGATCAGGCCGCGGAGCGGGAACTGGATGGTCTCGCCACGGCCCCACGAGGAGTCGAACTCCTCGCCGGACTCGAACTCGACACCGGCGTAGTGGACGGTGACGGTGTCGCCGGGCTTGGCCTCGGCCCCGTCGCCTTCGATGATGTCTCGGATGACCAGCTCTGCGGGCGCGGGGCCGGTCGGGGCGTCGAACTCGGGCTTCGTACGATCAGTCATGGCTCCATCCAACCGGAGCATCCGGAGCGGGTCAACGCGGGCGCACCTGCTCACAGCGAACACCGCGCCGAGGTCGGCCTTGACACCCCCTGAGCACGGGTGCACCCTGGTCTCAGGCCAACTCAACGCCCGGGAGACATGCAGGCATCGCCGCAGCACCGGGCGTTGAGTCTGTCCGCAGCCCGCCGCCCCCGGCGCTCAGTACGCGAGCAGAGCGGCGCGGGTCGCGCGGGTGCGGATGAGCAGGGCCCGCTCGTCCTCGACGGCCAGTGGATCCCGCCCGGTGATCGCGCGCTGGCGGACCGAGGCGAGCGCCGTGGCGTCCTTGATGAACTCCCGCATCAGACGACGGCGGTCGCCGCGGAGTCCCGCGGCCCAGGCAAGGCCGACCTTGCGCCCGGCGGGAGTCGCGAGCATCGTGACCTCCTCCGGGGTGAACCACCCGGCCGCGGCGTAATCGGTGAGCCGAGCACGGGTGAGCCGGGCCTCCTCGCGGCGCAGGGCTGCGATGCCGATGATGAAGCCGATGAACAGGGGCACCTGCAGCGTGAAGTACAGCAGGAAGAAGTCCGCGAACACGGCCGAGCCGTTCCAGAGCGCATGCAGCACGATCGCACCGAGCATGCCCAGGAGTCCGGCGCCGAGCCCGGCACCCGCCGAGGCGTGACGGCGGGCCGCCAGCCCGATGGCGAGACCGGTCAGCGAGGTGAACATCGCGTGCGCGAACGGCGACAGCAGGCCGCGCATGACGAAGGTGACGGAGAGCTGCACTCCCCCGCCCTCGATGAGGCTCACGGCGAAGTACTGGATGTTCTCGGTGAAGGCGAACCCCGCCCCGACGAGCGCGCCGTACACCACCCCGTCGACCGGCCCGTCGAAGGCCCGGCGCGCGAACAGGAAGATGAGGAACACCCCGAGGCCCTTCCACAGCTCCTCGACCACGGGTGCCTGGATCACGGCGGCGAACGCCTCGGCACGCAGTCCGACGGCGAGGGTCAGGAGCAGGTCGACGAGCAACGTCAGACCGACCGCTGCGACGGCACCCCAGGCGATCGCGAAGAACACCAGCCGCTTGGGCTCGGGCTCCCACCGGTCGATCAGGCGCACGCCGAAGAAGACCACCGCGAGCGGGAAGAGGGCGAGCACCAGACCGACCACGGAGGCCGCCGGTCCCAGCGCCATGGCGAAGTAGCCGATCAGGCCGAGCAGGAGGAAGCCCAGCACTCCGAACAGCCAGAGGGAGATGCTGCGTCCCTTCCTGGTCGGCACGGGCAGAGCCGGGAGACCGGCCGCCGGCGACGGGGCGGCGGGAGCCGGAGGAGCGTAGGGGGTCGGCTGCGCGAGGGCCGAGGCGTAGGAGGGCTGCCGGGAGAACTGCTGCGGCGTGTAGGCCGACTGCGCGTACTGCTGCTGCGAGAAGGTCGGGGCCTGGGCGGCGGCACTCTGCTCGACGGGGACCGGTGCGGGCGGGGCGTACGCCGGAGGAGCGTACGACGGCGGAGCGGCGCGCGGAGGAGCCGGAGCGGACGGCGGAGGCGGCATCGTCGGCTGCGGAGGGGCGGGGTGGGCGGACGGCGGGTGCGCGGGGGGCGGCGTGTACGGCGACGGCTGCTGCGGCTGGTCGGGTCCTCCGGAACTCATAGCCCCGAGCATAGGGCGCGTCGGGGCGCGACGGCCTCGGAACGGGCTTCGGCTGCCCCGCTGCCCCGACCGGGTACCGTAGAAGGCATGCGGTTCGCTCATCTGCGCCGTCCCGACTCCCCCTCCGCGCTCCTGGCCGTGGTGGAGCGCGACGACGCCATCCTCGTCTCCGATCTCCTGTCCGACGCTCCGGCATCACTGCAGCAGCTCATCGAACGCGGCGACGCCGGGCTGGACCGGATCCGAGCGGCCCTCGCCGATGCCTCGGCGCCGCGGCATCCGCTGAGCGGTTGCGACTTCGCCTCGGCCGTGCTGGCTCCGCCCGCGGTGCTCGCCGTCGGCCTCAACTACGCCGCCCACTCCAGCGAGCTCGGCCTCAAGACCGACAGCGCTCCGACCGTGTTCACGCTCTGGCCGAACTCGCTCACCGGGCATCAGCAGACCACGGCGTGGCCGCGATCCCTGAGCGAGGCCGTGGACTACGAAGCCGAACTCGGCGTGCTCATCGGCACCCCGGCGAAGGACGTCGCCGAGTCCGACGCCCTCGCGCACGTCTGGGGATACACGGTGGTGAACGACATCACCGCCCGCAACATCCAGTTCGCCGAGGCGCAGTGGTCGCGGTGCAAGTCGTTCGACGGGTTCACCCCCACCGGGCCGTTCGTGGTCACGGCCGACGAGATCGCCGACCCGCAGGATCTGCACATCTGGACGGTCGTCGACGGACATACGGTGCAGGACGCCTCGACCGGTCAGATGGTCCGCTCCGTCGCCACCCTCATCGCGCATCTCTCGCAGTCGCTCACCCTGCTGCCTGGCACGCTCATCTCCACCGGCAGCCCGGGCGGGGCGGGCTACTCCCGCGACCCCCAGATCTTCCTCCGCGACCGGTCGACCGTCACGGTGGGCGTCGACGGCATCGGGGAACTCACCACCCACTGCCGCATCCTCGACTGAGTCGACGAGACGAGAAGGGGCGGGATGCGCGATCGCATCCCGCCCCTTCTCTTCGTCTCGGTCAGATCTCGATGAGGTCGTCGCTCGGGATGATCGGGATGGCGGCCGTCACCGCCTCCAGACCCGACAGACGTGCCGGCGAGAGCTGCTTGGTCACCTCTTCGCGCGACATGAGTCCCGCCTCGACGACGAGATCGGCGACGTTGCGGTTGGTCAGCAGCGCGGTCTTCGCCAGAGCTGCGGCGGCCGCGTAGCCGATGAACGGCGTGAGCGCGGTGACGACGCCGACGGAGGCGCCGACCATGGTGACGAGCCGGTCGCGATTCGCGGTGATGCCCTCGACGCAGTTGACGCGCAGCGTCCACATCGCCTGACGCATCCACGTGATCGACTGGAAGATCGAGTGCGCGATCACGGGCTCGAACGCGTTGAGCTGGAGCTGGCCGCCCTCCACGGCCATCGTCACCGTCATGTCGGCGCCGACGACGGCGAACGCCACCTGGTTGACGACCTCGGGGATGACGGGGTTGACCTTCCCGGGCATGATGCTGGACCCCGCCTGGCGTGCGGGGAGGTTGATCTCGCCGAGGCCGGCCTGCGGCCCGGAGGCGAGCAGACGGAGGTCGTTGCAGATCTTGGAGAGCTTGATCGCGTTGCGCTTGAGCGACGACGAGAACGACATGAACGCCCCGGTGTCGCTCGTCGATTCCACGAGGTCGGTGGCGGTCTCGAGGTCGAGCCCGGTGATCTCGCGGAGGTGGCGGAGCACGGCGGGCGCGTAGTCGGAGTGGGTGGTGATGCCCGTTCCGATCGCCGTCGCCCCCATGTTGATCTCGAACATCAGCGAGGCGTTCTCCGTCAGGCGGCTGTGATCCTCGCCGAGCGTCGTCGCGAAGCCGTGGAACTCCTGGCCGAGCGTCATCGGCACCGCGTCCTGCAGCTGAGTGCGCCCGACCTTGAGCACGTCGTGGAACTCGGCGGACTTCGACAGGAACGACCGCCGCAGCAGGTCGAGCTCTTCGAGGAGCGCCTGCAGCGTGAGCGAGAGGCCGATCTTCACCGCGGTCGGGTACACGTCGTTCGTCGACTGGCTGCGGTTCGTGTGGTCGATCGGCGACAGGTAGGCGTAGTCGCCCTTCTCCCGGCCGGCCATCTCGAGCGCGACGTTGGTGATGACCTCGTTCGCGTTCATGTTCGTCGACGTCCCGGCACCGCCCTGGATGACCCCGACCGTGAACTGGTCGTGGAACTCCCCGTCGATGACCCGCTGTGCGGCGCGGTCGATGAGGTCCGCCCGCTCGGGGTCGAGCACACCGATCTCGCGGTTGGCGCGGGCGCTGGCCTGCTTCACCATCGCCAGGGCGCGCACCAGGTCCGGATACACCGAGATGGGGCGCTTCGTGATCGGGAAGTTCTCGTCGGCCCGCGCCGTGTGGATCCCCCAATACGCATCGGCGGGGATCTCCATGCTCCCGAGGGAGTCGGTCTCGGTGCGGGTGGGGGTGGGCTCGGCAGAAGCCATGTCACATCCTTGTGGGTCGTGGCGAACAGAAGATCGGGGGATGCGTCCATCCTACGCCCGCCCCTCCCGACGCCCCGCGGCGAGAGGCTCAGCGCGTCGGTTTGCGCGAGAATGCCTCCAGCCGCTGCGCGGGCGTGAGCGCGGCCATCTTCTCGAGCCACTCCTCCGAGAAGTAGTCGCCTGTCGGCGCCTCGGTCACCGGCACCACGGTGTGCGTGATCGTGTCGGGGTGCACGTGCACGAGGTTGAACGCCTGCGCCGCATCCATCCCGTTCACCTCCGCCGCGGGCCGCGCGAGGTTCATCGTGTAGCAGGTGGCCGACGCCACGCTGACCGGCACTCCGGCGAACGTGCCCGTCGAGGAGTAGTGCAGATGGCCGGCGAGGATGCCGCGGACGTCGGTTCCGCGGATCGCATGCGCGACAGCGTCCTGCCCCCGCAGCTCGAGGATGTCGAACAACGGGAGGTGGCTCGGGATCGGCGGGTGGTGCATCGCGAGCAGCGTGCCGTGCGGTGCCGGCGTGCGCAGCGTCTCCGAGAGCCAGGCGAGCTGGGCGTCGTCGATCTCGCCGTGGTGCCATCCCGGCACCGAGGTGTCGAGCGCGATCAGGCGCAGACCGTCGAGGTCCCACACGCCCGTCACCGGCTCCTCGGTCGCAGGGCCGTCGAGCAGTCCGGCGCGCAGGGCGGGCCGTTCGTCGTGGTTGCCCGCCACCCAGACGATGGGCGCGCCGAGGTCGTCGGCGACGGGTTCGACCGCCGCGCGGAGCCGACGATAGGCCTCCGGCTCTCCCAGATCGGCGAGATCGCCCGTGATGACGATCGCCGCCGGCGCGGGATGCACCGCTCGCACCTTGTCGAGAGTGCGGGCGAAGCTGCGTTCGACGTCGTAACGTCCGCCCAGCCGTGCACCACCCGCCAGGAAGTGCGGATCGCTGATGTGGATGATCGTGTGCGACGCCGGCTGGTGCCGACCGAAGACGTAGGGCCCGGACATGGCACCAGCCTAGGACGCGGCTCCGACGCGGATCGGCGTGCGCTCCGAGGTCGGTGTCCGACGGCGGATCAGTGTCCGACGACCGATCAGTGTCCGACGACGATGATGAGGATGCCGACGACCACCGCTGCCGCGCACACGGCGAAGCACCCGTAGGCACCGACCAGCGCGAGCCTCTTCTGCCCCGTGGTCAACGGGCTCTTGCGGGCCGCCTTGGCCGCCTGCTTCTCGGCGCGGCGGAGCTCCTTCTCGGTGATGACCGTGATGGCGTCGGTGAACTCCGCCGGGCTCACCACCGGGGCGTGCCCGCTGCGCACCAGCAGGCGGAGACCCAGGGCGTAGAACGTCACGATCGCGACCGCCCCGAGCAGGGCGGCGACGAAGACGAGCAGGAAGGCGGTCCAGTCGATGGAGACGATCATTCGCCCTGCTCCTTCTTCGCCTTCGCCTCAGCGCGCGTCGCGGCCGCCACGCGCGCCTTGGCATCCGCCTTCTCCCGCGCATCCGCTTTGGCATCGGCCTTGGCCTGCTTGCGCGCCTTGGCCTCGGCCTTGGCCTGCTCGATGCGCTGCTGACGGCGGGTGGGAGGGGGAACGTCCGTCAGTTCGACAGCGAGACCCGACTCAGCCACATCGCTCATCGCGTTGGCGGAGGTCACGGCATCACGGCGCGAGCGCAGGAACAGCACGAGGATGATCGCGAGCGCGAGCACCGCGTCGATCGCGATGCCCCAGCCGCCGAGCCACAGGGCGATGAGCGCCGCGAGCGCGCCCACGGCACCGGCAGCGGGGAGCGTCAGGATCCAGCCGATGGCGATGCGACCCGCCGTGCGCCACCGCACCGTCGAGCCGCGCCGACCGAGGCCGGAGCCGATGACGGAGCCCGACGCGACCTGCGTGGTCGAGAGGGCGAAGCCGAAGGCGCTCGAGGCGAGGATCGTGGCCGACGTCGCGCTCTCGGCGGAGAACCCCTGCGCCGGCTTCACCTCGGTCAGACCCTTGCCGAGGGTGCGGATGATGCGCCACCCGCCGAGGTAGGTACCGAGGGCGATGGTCACGGCACAGGCGATGATGACCCACAGGTGGGGGTCGGCCTGGTCGGCGTTCTGCCAGCCCACCGTGATGAGAGCGAGGGTGATGACGCCCATCGTCTTCTGCGCGTCGTTCGTGCCGTGCGCGAGAGCGACCAGCGACGAGGTGAAGATCTGACCCCACCGGAATCCGTCGCGACCGTCGGGCTTGCCGTCGTAGCGGCGCGTGATCGAGTAGGCGGCCTTCGTCGCGACGAACGCGATGATGCCGGCCGTCAGCGGCGCGATCAAGGCGGGCAGGATGATCTTCGACAGCACCATGCCGAAGTCGATGCCCTGCACGCCGACGCCCACGAGGGTGGCGCCGATCAGGCCTCCGAACAGGGCGTGCGAGGAGCTGGAGGGCAGACCGAGCAGCCACGTGAGCATGTTCCACGTGATCGCGCCGATGAGTCCGGCGAAGATCATCGGGAGGAAGACCGTGGCCTGGATCCCCTCCTCGTGGATGATCCCGTGGGAGACGGTCTTGGACACCTCGGTCGACAGGAATGCCCCGACGAGGTTGAGGGCTGCCGCGAGGAGCACGGCGGTCTTGGGCTTCAGGGCTCCGGTCGCGATCGGCGTCGCCATCGCGTTCGCCGTGTCGTGGAATCCGTTCGTGAAGTCGAAGAAGAGTGCCAGGACGATCACCAGCACGACGATGAGGGCTGCGGTTTCCACCGTTCGCTTTCGGTCGAGGAAGAGGGAGATGTCGACGTGATCGACGTGACGAACGAAGAGTTCACCGTGGGTTTTACTTCCGTTTACCGGCCCCGGTAAATGATCCCACCCTGCCCGGCGTCGGTCAACTCGACTGGGATAGCGTGGAACGGTGAGCACCGTCCCCATCGCAGACCGCCGTTCCACCCTCCGCACGCACCATGGCGACACGTTCGACGATCCGTACGAGTGGTTGCGCGAGAAGGAGTCCCCCGAGGTCATCGCGCACCTCGAGGCCGAGAACGCGCACACCGACGCCGAGCTCTCGCACCTCGAGCCGCTGCGGGAGGCGCTCTTCCAGGAGATCAAGGGACGCGTGCAGGAGACCGACCTGTCGGTCCCCACCCGCCGGGGCGACTGGTGGTACTACAGCCGCACCGAGGAGGGGGCGCAGTACGGAATCCACTGCCGCGCCGCCGCCGCGCCCGGGGACTGGACCCCGCCGGTGCTCGAAGCCGGCGTGCCGGTGCCGGGCGAGGTCGTCCTGCTCGACGGCAACGCCGAGGCGGCCGGCCACGAGTTCTTCTCGCTGGGCGCGTTCGACACGAGCGACGACGCACGCATGCTGCTGTGGTCGACCGACTTCGAGGGCGACGAGCTGTACACCGTGCGCGTGCGCGACCTCGAGACCGGCGTGACCCTGCCCGACGAGATCCCGAACACGAGCGGAGCGTTCTTCTCCCCCGACGGCACGGCCGTGCTCTACACCACCCGCGACGAGGCATGGCGCCCCGACACCCTGTGGCTGCACCGGCTGGGAACGCCCGTCGCCGACGACGTGCGGATCTTCCACGAGCCCGACGAGAAGTTCTGGCTGGGCGCCGGCATCACGCGCAGTCGGAAGTACCTCGTGATCGCCGTGGGCTCCAGCGTCACCAGCGAGGAGCGACTCGTCGATCTCGACGGCGACCTCACCGCCGAGCCCCGCGTCGTCTGGCCACGCAAGGAGGGGGTCGAGTACTCGCTCGAGCACGCGGTCGTCGACGGCGAGGACCGCCTGCTGATCCTCCACAACGACGACGCCCTCGACTTCGAGCTGGTGTCGGTCGCCGCCGAGTCCCCGCAGGGCGAGCGGCGCACGGTCCTCCCCCACACTCCGGGCCGCCGCCTGCTCGGGGTCGACGCCTTCCGCGACTTCGCGACGGTCGAGTACCGCTCGGAAGGGCTCGAGCGGGTCGGGTTGCTCGACTACGGCTCGGGCGCCGTGGAGGACATCGTGTTCGACGAACCGCTGTACTCCGCCGGAGTGAGCGGCAACCCCGAGTGGCACTCCCCGTTCCTCCGCCTCGGCTACACCTCCTTCGTCACCCCCGGCACGGTGTTCGACCTCGACCTCGCCACCCGGGAACTCGTTCTGCGCAAGCGCGCCGTGGTGCTCGGCGGATACGAGCCGTCGGACTACGGTCAGCGGCGCGACTGGGCGACCGCGCCCGACGGCACCCGCGTACCGATCTCCCTCGTCTGGAAGAAGGCGTTCGGAGACCCGGAGGACGCTCCGCACCCCGTGCATCTCTACGGCTACGGCTCGTACGAGCACTCGATCGACCCCGGCTTCTCGGTCGCGCGCCTCTCCGAGCTCGATCGCGGCGTCGTCTTCGCGATCGCGCACGTGCGCGGCGGCGGCGAGATGGGGCGGCAGTGGTACGAGGAGGGCAAGCTCCTCCACAAGCGCAACACGTTCACCGACTTCGTCGCGTGCGCCCGGCACCTCGTCGACGCTGGCATCGCCGACCCGGAGCACCTCGTGGCCGAGGGCGGCAGCGCCGGCGGCCTGCTGATGGGCGCCGTCGCGAACCTCGCCCCCGAGCTGTTCACCGGCATCCTCGCCGCCGTGCCGTTCGTCGACGCGCTGACGACGATCCTCGACCCGTCGCTTCCGCTGACGGTCATCGAATGGGACGAGTGGGGCGACCCGCTCCACGACCCCGAGGTGTACGCCTACATGAAGTCGTACAGCCCGTACGAGAACGTGCGAGACGGCGTGCGCTACCCGCGCATCCTCGCGGTCACCTCGCTGAACGACTCCCGCGTGCACTACGTCGAGCCCGCGAAGTGGGTCGCGCGGCTGCGGGAGGCCGGAGCATCCGACGTGCTGCTGAAGTGCGAGATGGTCGCCGGACACGGCGGCGTGAGCGGCCGCTACAACTCGTGGCGCGAGCGGGCGTTCGAGCTGGCCTGGTTGCTCGAGACGCTCGGACTCGCCGACTGACGGCCGCCGGTCGTCCGCCGTGCCGGGAAGCGATTCCCGGCGCGGCGGCGCGGCGCCGAATCAGCCGAAGAGCGCGGCGGCCTCGTCGTAACGGCTGCGCGGAACGGTGTTGAGCTCGCCGAGCGCCTCGGCGAACGGCACCCGCACGATGTCGGTGCCGCGGAGCGACACCATCTGCCCCCACGCCTGGGCGAGGAGAGCGTCGGACGCGTGCAGACCCAGCCGGGTGGCGAGCACCCGGTCGAAGCCGGAGGGTGAGCCGCCGCGCTGGATGTGCCCGAGCACCGTCGAACGGGTCTCGATGCCCGTGATGCGCTCGATCTCCGGCGCGAGGACCTCGCTGATGCCGCCGAGGCGCGGGCGGTTGAACGCATCCAGCCCCTTGTCGCTGTACGCGGTCTCCATGCCCTTGAGCGTGAAGCCCTCGGACACGACGACCAGCGGAGCGCGGCCACGGTCGTGGGCGCTGGAGACGAGGTCGCAGATCTCGTCGATCGACATCGGCACCTCGGGGATGCAGATGACGTGGGCGCCGGCGGCCATGCCCGCGTGCAGGGCGATCCAACCGACGTGGCGTCCCATGACCTCGGCGACCATGCAGCGCTGGTGCGAGTCGCCGGTCGTGCGGAGGCGGTCCATCGCATCGGTGGCGATGTTCACGGCCGTGTCGAAGCCGAAGGAGTAGTCCGTGGCGCGCAGGTCGTTGTCGATGGTCTTCGGCACCCCGATGACGTTGATCCCATCGTTCGCCAGGCGGTTCGCGGCGGCAAGGGTGCCTTCGCCGCCGATGGCGAGGATGCCGTCGATGCCGTGGGCGGCGAGCGTCTTGGCGATGTTCTCCGCACCGCCGCGCGGTCCCTCGTAAGGATTGGTGCGGCTCGTGCCGAGAATGGTCCCGCCGACCTTCGACAGACCCTTCACCTCGTGGCGGGTCAGGGGGAAGAAATCGGCGTCGACGACGCCGCGCCATCCGTCGCGGATCCCGACGAACTCCATGTCGTAGGTCGTCGTGCCCTTGAGCACGACACCGCGGATGACCGCGTTGAGTCCGGGGCAGTCGCCGCCGCTCGTGAGGATGCCGATCTTCATGCTGCCGCCTTCGGGTGGTCGGGAACGGGGATGAGGCGACGCTGCCTGCGATCGACACTAGCGTCAGAGGTCGGTCGAGCGCCATTCACAGCGATCGAAAACCGCCGATCTTCACGCCCGCTGAGAGGACTTTCGTCCTGATCCGTCAGAACCGGCCATCCTCGCCCCGGAGAGCCGTTAAGAATCGCCGTTCTTGCGAACCCTCAGGAACCGCCGAGCGCCTCCCGCAGCAGGTGCATGAGCGCACCGAGCTGCACCGGCTCCGCAGCAGCCTCGTCGAGAGCCTCGCCGTCCAGCGCGCGGGCAGCCAGCCCCTGCTTCTGGTCGATGAGCTCGGCGATCTTCGCGTCGACCGTGTGCGCGGCGATGATCCGCCACGCGGTGACCGGCTCGTCCTGGCCGATACGGTGCACGCGGTCGATCGCCTGCGTCTGCTCGGCGGCGGTCCACGAGAGCTCCGCGAGCACGACGTTCGACGCCGCCTGCATGTTCACTCCCACGCCGGCAGCCGTGAGGGAGCAGACCGCGATGCCGACCTCCGGATCCTGATTGAAGTCGTCGATCGCCTGCTGGCGCGCCGCGGACGACTGGTCGCCGCGGAGCGAGACGGATCGGATGCCCGCCGACGCGAAGTGCGCCTCGGCCTGGTCCATGACGTCGATGTGCTTGGCGAAGAACACGACCTTGCCCACCGACCGCTGCAGCTGGGCCGCGTAGTCGGCGGCCAGATGCGCCTTGGCCTGGCCGATGCGCCGCACCATCGTGAAGACGTTGTCGCCACCTGTGCCGGCGGACTTCGACTCCTCGAGCTCGTTCTGCGACACCAGGCGCACGATGTCGTCGTCGATCTCCCCGGGGGCCAGACCGCGATCTCCGCGGGCGTCGATGATGCGCCGGTAGCGAGCGGCGAGCCGCTCCCCCAGCTCGCGTTCGGCCTGGCGGATGCTGCGACCGAACTCGTCGTCGAGCTGCACCGGCAGATCGGCGATCAGCTTGTCGGGGAGATCCGCCGCGACGTCCTTCTTCTTGCGTCGGACGATCCCCATCGAGATGACCGCGTCGCGCGCCTCGGGATAGAACGCCTTGTCGGCGGGGGTGAATCCCGTGGCGTCGAGCTTCTCCATCAGCTCCGGACCGGGCTTCTCGCCGTTGGTCCATCCGAGGAACCGCCAGATGGCGTCGAAGTCCTCGACATCGTTGATGAGGGGCGTGCCGGTGAGCGCGAGCATGAGCGGGTTGCCGCCCGGGGTGCGTTCCCGCACGCGCGAGGCCAGCGAGAGCACGTTCTGCGACCGCTGCGACGACAGGTTCTTGATGAAGTGCGCCTCGTCGACGACCATTCCGCGCAGACCGATCGACGCCAGCCAGGAGAGGTGGCGGTCGAGGATCTCGTAGTTGACGATGAAGATGTCGGCGAAGGCGTCGATGTCGGCGCCGTCTCCCTGGATCACGGTCGCCCGGCGCTGCGGGGTCCACCGCTCCACCTCTCGGGCCCAGTTCATCTTCACGACGTTCGGGACGACCGCGAGCAGCGGGTACGCGCCGGCGACGGAGGCCGCGAGCACCGACTGGGCGGTCTTCCCCAGTCCGGGCTCGTCCGCGAGGAGGAAGCTGCGGTGCCCCTGGCGCACGGCCTCGAGGAACCGCGACTGGTGCACCATGAGCTCGCGGCCCTTCGGCGACACGTGGTCGTACTCGGGGGCGGGCGGCAGGTCCATGCTGGCGGCCGACCCTCCGGCGCCGCTCTCGAAGGCCTTGTAGAGCGGGCCCATGAGCTCCCAGCCGTCGAGGCGACGCCGGGGCGTCGTCGCGGGACGCGGGGTGAGGTCGGGGGCGAGGAACGGGTTCGCGAGCTGACGCGCCTCGACGGAGGGCGGCGTGACCTGCCGCTCCGCGATGGCCGCGGGCACGACCGAGATCTGCACCGGAGCGACGTCGGCGATGATGAGCTCCTCCGGAGGGAGCTCCGCGCCCGACTCGAGCAGCCAGTCCCGGCGCATCCGCTTGGCGACCGGAGACGTGGCCTGATCGGCCTCAAGGAGCTGGATCAGCGAGGTGTCGCGCGCAGCCGTCTTGGCGAGGATGGTGGCCACCCCGTCGAGCCGCTTGAGCAGCTCGGCCCGCGCAGCGTCGCCGATCTCGGCATCCGCCTTGACCCGTGCCCGCTCTTCGCGCACGAGGAAGGCGATCACCTGGAACTTGACGCGATTGGTCGGTCCCAACTTGCCCCGCTGGGACTTCGCCTCGATCTCGCGCACCTTCCGCGCGAGGATCGGGATGAGGGGCGCCTCGTCATCGCGACGGGACGACTTCCTTCGCCGCGGTGCGGCGGTTGCCGTGGTCGGCATGCTCCTCCTGAGCCTGAAGACCGGATCACCGCAAGGGATCCGGCGTTCCCGATGTCCGCGTGTGGCACGAGCCAGGACCGTGCGGACGGTAGATCTGCGCTCCCGACGGTGCGCGCTGGAAGCACGATGACCGGTGGGAACCTGCTACCACTGTACGCCATCCGCGCGGATTCCCGCAGGATGCCGCGGGGCGATCGGCGCGCCGGACCTCAGGCGTCCTGCAGCACCCGCTCGGCGTCGGTGACATCAGCGGCCATCTGCACCTTCAGCTTCTCGATCCCCTCGAACGCCACCATCCCCCGCAGCCGCTCGACGAACTCCACCGTGACATCGTGTCCGTAGAGGTCGAGGCCGATCTCGCCGACGACATGCGCCTCGACCTGCCGCTCGAGCACGTCGTCGAACGTGGGATTGGTGCCGATCGAGATCGCCGACGGGTGGCGGATGCCGGTGTCGTGATCGACCAACCAGCCCGCGTAGACACCGTCGGCCGGTACGAACGCGTCGACGATCGGCGAGAGGTTCGCCGTGGGGAAGCCGAGTTCACGACCGCGCTTGAGTCCGTGCACGACCACGCCGCGCACGTCGGGGGCGCGCCCCAGCACCCGCGTGGCGCCGCGCACGTCGCCCTCGACGAGGAGTTCGCGGATCCACGTCGACGACGCGCGACGATCGGACCCGGGGAGGTACACATCGTCGACCACCTCGACGGTGAACCCGAGACGCGGGCCGAGCTCGCGGAGGAGATCGGGCGTCCCCGCGCCGCGGTGGCCGAATCGGAAGTCGCGTCCGACCAGGACGGTCGACACCTTCAGCGCCTGGACGAGGATCTCGTCGACGAAGTCCTCCGGGCTCCGCGCCGCGAGCTCCTCATCGAAGGTGAGCAGCAGGGTGGCATCGAGTCCGAGCTGCCCGAGGAGCTCCAGCTTGCGATCGACCGTGACGACGTTCTCGGGGCACCGGTCGGGACGGAGCACCGCCAACGGGTTCCGATCGAAGGTGACGGCGACCGCGCGTGCTCCGGTCTCCGCGGCACGTTCCTCGAGCTGTCGGATCACGGCGCGGTGCCCGGCGTGCACACCGTCGAACTTGCCGATCGCGACCACGCTCGGACCGAAATCCGCGGGAACCTCGGACGGGTGGCGGAAGACGATCACACCGTCACCTCGGCATCGGCATGCGCCACGGCCGGACGATGGGTGCGCAGCCACCAGAGGCCGAACACCGGGAGCACGAGCGGGATGAACAGATACCCGCGACCGAACAGCGACCACACCGTCTCGTGCTGGAAGAGCTCGGGGAGCACGAGGCTCAGCACCCCGACCACGAGCACGCCGGACAACTCGAACACGATCGCCACCCAGGCAACGGTGTACCAGCCCCGACGACGCGCCAGCACCAGGGCGAGCGTGGCGAGCACGTAGACGACTGCGGCGAGCGCGGAGAGCGAATAGGCGAGCGGGGCCTCGTCGAACCGGCGGACGATCTGCACGAAGCTGCGCCCGGTCGCCGCCAGAGCCATGACGGCGTAGACGATGACGAGGACGCGACCGATTCCGGTCATCCTGGCGGTGGGGGCGGTGGTGCTCATAGCGCATCCCATCCTAGATGCGCCCGGGCCGCTGCAGACCGGTCAGACGATCTGCACGGTCCAGATGACGTGCATGCGCCAGACCATGATCGCGACGGCGAGGGCCGCGACGCCGAGGATCACCGTGCTCCAGCGGCTCCGCTCCATCAACGCCCACAGCACGGCGCCCACGGGGAGCAGGACGGCCGATACGAGGTATACCCAGAACTCCAGCGGATCCCCCGTGGGCGGGTTGCCGGCGAGCGGCGCGACGATCGCCACGACCACCTGCACCACGAGCAGCACCTCGACGAGCGCGAGAGCGCCGACCGTGACATCGCTGGGGCGACGCCCGGCGATTCCGATCCCCACGCAGAGCAGCCCCGCCGCGACGGCGACCGCGACCTGCACGACGGTGAGCCAGAGGATCATCGCGCTCCCTCCGGCATGTTCATCGCGCTCTTGAGGTCGGCCCCGCGTCTCTCGACGATGCCCACGAGTTCTCCGACGTCGTCGACCGCTGCGGCCTGCCGCCCGGTCATGCGCTCGGCCTGTCCGACGAGGCGCTTGCCGTGGCGAAGGTCGCGCGCGTCGTCCCCCGAGACGGACAGCACCGGGAGGACTCGGGCCGCCGCGGCGGCCGGGGTGAGCAGCGCCGCCTCCGGGATCCCGTCGATGCCGACGGCATCCGCGACGTCGAAGTCCCCGACGCGCGTGCGCCGCAGCGCCGTGAGGTGCCCGCCGACCCCGAGCCCGTGGCCGAGGTCGCGGGCCAGGGAGCGGATGTAGGTGCCCGAGGAGCACTCCACCACCACGTCGAGGTCGTGGAAGCCGTCTCCGACGCGCTCCGCGACGATGTCGAATCGCGACACCACCACGTCGCGAGCGGCGAGGACCACCTCCTCCCCCGCGCGTACCCGGTCATAGGCGCGACGTCCGTCGACCTTGATCGCCGACACCGAGCTGGGCACCTGCGAGATGGGACCGGTGAGCGCGGCGACGCCGTCGGCGATGCGCGCGGCCGTCACGCCGGACCATGCCTCCTGCGGGGCCCGTACGACGAGTTCCCCCTCGGCGTCATCCGTCGTGGTGCTCGCGCCGAGGCGGATCGTCGCGTGATAGGTCTTGTCCGCGCCGACGATGTACGTGAGCAGCCGCGTGGCGCCTTCGACGCCGATGACCAGGAGTCCGGTCGCCATGGGGTCGAGCGTGCCCGCGTGTCCGACCTTGCGGGTTCCGAGCGCACGACGGGTGCGTGCGACGACGTCGTGGCTGGTGAGCCCCGCGGGCTTGTCGACGAGGAGGATGCCGGGCAGAACCATCCCTCCAGCCTACGTGGCGCGGCCCGGGGCCCCGCACCCCGGCCTCGCCTACGCTGGAGGGGATGCGTGCCACAGACCCGACCGACGCAGCGATCGCCCCGTCGACTCTCGCCGCCTGGTATCGCGCCGAGGCCAGGGACCTGCCCTGGCGGCGCCCCGAGTTCCACGACGAGTTCGGGGCGTGGGGCGTGCTCGTGAGTGAGTTCATGCTCCAGCAGACGCCCGTGGCGCGCGTGATCCCGCACCTCGAAGCCTGGCTCGCGCGGTGGCCGACGCCCGCCCGTCTCGCCGCGGCGTCCGGTGCCGAGGTCGTGCAGCAGTGGGCCAACCTCGGCTATCCGCGCCGGGCACTCTGGCTGCATCGGGCAGCGCAGGAGATCACGGTCGGGCACGGCGGGCGCGTTCCCGACGATGTCGACGCGCTGCTCGCTCTCACGGGCATCGGCGACTACACCGCCCGCGCCGTCGCGGTCTTCGCCTACGGCCTGCACCACCCCGTCGTCGACACGAACACCCGGCGCGT
>DAMDKH010000007.1:0-32852 GCA_032099965.1 Microbacterium sp. | reverse complement strand
CGCCGCCCTCGAGGTCGCCCTCGAGCGCGGGGACCAGGCGGGCGGGCACGTCGGGCAGACCACTGGCGTGCAGCGTGCCGGCACCCCCGTCGTGCCCGGTGTTGAGGGCGGTGAGCAGGTCGCGCACCTCTTCTCCCCGGCATTCGCCGACGACGAGACGGTCGGGCCGCATGCGCAGCGACTCCCGGACCAGCCGCGAGAGCGTGATCGCCCCGGCGCCCTCGAGGTTGGCCTGCCGGGCTTCGAGGGCCACGTGGTGCGGATGCCGGGGGCGCAGTTATCTTTACCAACGGCCAAGACTGAGTCACGATGGATGTTAACCGCGGAAGCACCGTGCCTCACAACTATCCTGCATATGCAAGTTACGGAGGGCAGATGTCAGCATTCAGAACGGAACGCGCCATCCTGCCAACGTCTGGACGGACTGTGTGGCTGGTTGTGGATGACGAGTCGTTGCAGCCGATGCCAGAAGCGAGAGACTTCGTCCTGTACCTCGTCGGCGCAGATCGATCCGAGAACACCATTCGCGCGTACATCCCCCGCATCACGCGATTTCTCAACTGGGCGGAGGCGTCCCCTGATTGCGACTGGCGCACCGTCTCCGTCAGTCAGCTGGCTCGCTTCAAATGGTTTCTAGAAGCTTCACCCGCTCGAGCGAATCGGCGCTCTTCTCGCGCAAAGCAAGATGTAGCGCCGCGCACGGTCAACGCAAGCCTTACCGCAGTGATTGAGTTTCTTCGTTACTGCGCGCGAGCGGGCCATGTGCCCCAAACGACAGTAGAGAGACTGGTCGAACCGCGCTATTTATCTCATATGCCACGCTCATTCGATGGCGGCGAACGCGGCGAATTTCGGTACGCGAGAGTGAAGGTGCTGCGCGCCCGCGAAATTTTTAGTTCCCCTAAACGTCTGACCGATGCCCAGGTCGATGCCCTCATCAACGCCACCATGCATGCTCGTGATCGATTCTTGGTAGTACTTCTCAACGACACTGGGCTGCGAATCGGTGAAGCTCTTGGTCTGCGTCGTTCCGATATGCACTTCTTGCCGGATTCGACGTCGTTGGGCTGCGAGACGCCAGGGCCACACCTCCACGTGGTCAGGCGATTAGACAATCCGAATCATGCGTCATCGAAGTCTCGGCACAACCGTCGCGTCCCTGTGGGCGGCGACTTGGTCCGGGCTTATCGCGACTACGTGGTTGAGCGCGAGCGTGTTACCGACGCGAGCTGGTCAGACTTCGTCTTCGTGAATCTCTGGGCGGGCCAAGTCGGGTCTCCTTTGACTTATCACGCTGCATACAAACTGATTGCACGACTCGCTAGGCGGGCCGGGGTCGTAGCGATGCACCCGCATCTCCTACGTCACACGGCGGCTTCACGCTGGATTGCAGAAGGAGTGGATCGCGACGTAGCTCAAGAACTTTTGGGACACGTCAGCCCGTCCTCGACCAGCGTGTACACGCACCCCTCCGACGAACGACTACGTACAGCGGTAGATCTGGGCGCGAGTGCATTGAAGGAGCATCCTTGAACCGGGAATCCATATCGCGTATGACGCCCAGTGGTGTTTCCCGACAAGAGCTTAAAACGGACCAATGGGCAACCTTTCTCGCCAAGAATATCGACCCTAGCTGGCGAATGGGAGAGTGGACTCAAAGCACGTGGCTTTTCGTCGGCGACCCAACCAACCCCGATACCCGTATATTCCGTTGCACCACCCCTTTGTGCCCACTCCTGACGGACATCCGCCAAAGTGGCAGATGTATGCCCTGCCGGAAGTTCCTGAACGACCACAGGGGCGACGTCGTCGCACTTGAACGTCATGTCGCGGTCCGGTCCAAGAAGCGGAATGGTGTTGCGAAGACGATCTGCTCAGTCAGCAGAGAAGGCGTCCGGTGCAGACGCGAGAGCTGGACATCCGGCCTCTGCAATTCTCACGCCATACAGTGGCGAAAGGGATACAGGGAGCGTGGGATGTCGATAGTCGACTTCATCGGGTCAGGAATACCGACGCCCCATCCCGCGTTCGAGATCTGCCTCGTCGTGGGATGCGACCGTCAACGCGCAGCAGGTAGGACAAGACTATGCACAGCCCATCGCGCACAATTCCACCGCGCCAACCCCTCAGGAAATCCGGAAGACGAGTGGGCGCGGCATGCCACCCCGATACTGGCGCGCGGGAGTTTTTCTCTCAACGGACTCTCTGAGCCGCTCCGGTCCGAAATGTTGCTAGCGCTGCAAGAAGATGACAGAGCGTCGTACGGTATCGACCCCGTAACGACAGCCATCGTCGTACGCGTGCTATCTCAGCTTGGCACCTCCCTCGTCGAGTCTGGGTTCGAACTGCACGCTCTCAAGCTCGGCAGCCACCTTCCAAAGAAGGCGATGACTTTCATCGCTCGAGCTACTTGGACGATCAATCGGCTGCGCAGCAGGTGTTTCGGCATCGATCCCACTGCGGGCGATGTCTGGGACACCCTTCTGGTTGGTCTCAGCACCGCCGGTCGCGGCGGAAGACCACGAACAGAGAGTCAGGTGAAGTACTCCTCGAAGCGTGTTGCTGTCGACTTCACTGTCATCCATCAGAAGTGGCTTCGCGAGCTGGTCAAGCAATGGGCCCGCGACCTGCTACCGACGACAAACGCGCTGTTGTCGCGAGTTCGCGCGTTTGCGATACTCAGCGAGGTCCTTGATAGACGTATTGACGGGGACGACCCGAACACGGCGGGCTCACGTGACATTCTTCTCACTATTGAGGCGGTAAACCGACTCAAGAAACCGGATGGTCGCCCGTACAGCGCCGTTATTCGGTCCAACCATCTCACCGGAATTCGAGAGACACTCCAGTACCTCCGAGCAGCCGGATTCATGGACGACGTACCTGCAGGGTTCGCGGTGCTAACTACGGATCGTGTGCGTCGCACGAGGCCCGCTGATGAGGCCCCCGGGAAAGCTCTGCCCTATCGGGTCGTGGCGGCACTCTCGCGTGCGCTGCCTGATCTCCCGGAGGGGCCAGGTCAGGCCGGCGCAATCATCGAAGGTAGTCAGCTGGTCCTGTTACACCGTGCTGCCCTTCGTACCCTCATCGACACTGGGCGGCGGGCGAGCGAGGTCTGCTCGCTCCGCGTCGGATGCGTGATCCGCTCCGTTTCACCGGGCACTGGAGGCGCGTCAACCGAGTACACGCTCGTCTACGATAACCACAAAGCTGGGCGGGACGGGCGACTGCTGCCCATCACACGCGAGACGGCCGAAGCACTCCTAGAGTGGGAAGCGATCCGGAAGACGCTAACGCTGCCCCCGGTTTTCGACGAGTGGTTGTTTCCGACGCCCTCCGTAGGCCGGAAGGATGCTCGTGGTCACCTCACCGTCCCCGGTTTGGCACGAGCGCTGAAGCAACTCGTGCGGACCGTCCCTCATTTCGAGGATGATGTTCCAGACCGCCAGTCTGGGGGATATCTGGAATTTCGTGGGCCAATCCACTCTGGATCATTCCGCCATTCCTACGCACAGCGCCATGCCGATGTCGGAGTCGAGCCGGACACCCTTCGCGAACTCATGGATCACAAGAGCATCTCAACGACCATGGGCTACTACAAAGTCAGCACAAAGCGGAAGCGGCAAGCGATCGAGAAGGTTTCACCAATGTCCGTCGACTGGAAAGGAAACCTTGCGCCAGTGACGTCGATCACTGCTTATGAAGTCGGGTCGGTTGCGGTTCCCTGGGGCAACTGTACTGAGCCGTCGAACGTCAAGGCGGGAGGTCATGCATGTCCTATTAGGTTCAGATGCTCAGGTTGCAGCATGTATCGACCAGACCCCTCGTTCCTTCCGGGCATTCAGGAGCACGTGACTCAACTGCGCGCAACACTAACGATGGTCGAGCTAGCTGGCACTGCAGCACCCTGGGTACTTCAAGCCGCGCGCGACGAGATCGCTGGATACGACGAGATCATCAAGGCAATGAAAGCGCAGATTGCTGCGTTGCCCGCGGAGGAACAGGCCGCTGTCGAAGATGCGAGCACAGCGCTTCGCAAAGTCAGGGCGCAGCGACGCATGATCCCACTCACCGTGATTCGGAGGGACGACAATGGCTGAGTTGAACGACCCCAAGCGAGCTCGTGTCGAGCGGCTTCGAGCGGCGCGAGTGAACGACTCCCGGACGAAACGCGAGGCGACGCTGGCTGTGGTTGCGCACTTGTTGCATGCCGGCGAACGAGTCACCTTTGCGCGTGTCGCGCGAGAAGCGTCGGTGTCCACCTGGCTCGTCTACAACGTTCCCGAGATCACCGCGGCGGTGAGGCAAGCCATGGCGAAGCAGCGGCAAGACGGCATCAGTCCAAGTCCTCCTCGCTTGCGACATTCCCACCAGACGCCGGAATCCTTGCGCACCGACCTTACATTGGCTCGTGACGAGGTCCAATCGTTGCGAGCCGAGAACGCCAAGCTCAGTCAACGGCTGCGTATAATTCTCGGCGCTGAGGCCGAGGAGGCGACACTGCCGGAATTGACTGAGAGGATTGCACAGCTAGAGACGTCAAGAGCGACATTGCTCGCGACCCTCGCGGAAAGAGACCAACAAGTCGAGGCGCTCGTGGAGGCTAGAGACGCTCTCGAGTCTGAACTCGAGGGAAAGGTCGAGGCGCTTCGCCGGTTGATGATGACCGTAAACACTCGCCCGATTTGATTCGCGACGAGTCGCGCGGGTCGACTTCAGGTTCATCGGTGCGACCCCGTCTCGTACGTCCCACACAACCGAGGTCCGCAATGCACTGCCCTCGGCCCGTTCATCGTCCCGAAGGCGATGAACTCGCGCGGTCACGAGCCCGACGGCTAGCCATTAGCTACAACCCTTCGGCTCGCTCTGCGACGAGCGCTGTGATTCGGCGAGTATCGCGCTTCGCGAGTAACCATTGTGCCGGGGTCATCGAGTTCAACTCCGCCCGCCGATTCGTCATGAACTGATAAACCTGTGCGGGCGACCAATGTGCAGGCAGCGCGCGCCCTACGTCGCGGACACCACTCAGAACGCCGAAGTGTCCGTCGAATTGCCATATGGGATACCGGCGCTTCCTGTTGACGAGGAAGTAGTACAGATGTCCCGCCTGTGCGCGACGACGAACTTGTCGTAGTCCGATGAGCAGATAGGCGGCGGTCTCGTCATCACTCCAGGAGTCACGGACTGCCTCGATGCGCAACCGGAACTCGGGCAGGAGTCGAGGCTGCCCGGGTGGCGGTGATCTTACGTCACCCCCCAACTCCGCACTGACGTCACCAGGAGCCGAGGAGGGCATCGCATCCGGCGCCAGGACCTGTCCATCCTTCTCGATGACGAAGCCAATGATTGTTCGCAGAAGCGCGTCGATTAGCTTCCAGTCCCGGCCCTGCTCGACAACGACGTTAACCAGCCGCTCGAGGGCATCGCGAAACGAACGCATCACCGCTTCGTGATCCGCTCCTGTAACGACTGCTGACGGCTCCTCCTGAGGATCGGAGTCAGGAGGAGGTGGCGTGCCTTGCATCCCGCACCTCCAGGCTGATGAGAATCTGAACGATGCGGTGAGGATCGTGACCCCGAATCAGCCAATCCACAGGAGAAACAGCGCCACCATCCACATCAAGTTCGCGTCTCGGCGTTGTCATGAATGAGTTCAGGGTGGCAAACGACCAGAGCTTGGGGACGGCGGGCGCCACCCTCTCGATACCTGGGACGACGGCGACTGTCGGACGACCCGAGAACTGCCAAGATGGATACCTCCACGCAGCATCGCTTTCTACAGCGTGGAGGTAGCCGCGACGACTCAGACGACGCAACGCCGTCGGCGTGATTCGAAGCAACGCACGCGCCTCCTCAGCGCTCAACGAGTCGGGCGAAGGCTCGGAATGAACAGCTCGAGCTGCTGCTTCAGTCATATCCACAGCCTTCCGGGCAACCGCGTTGAGCGCTCGCGACTGCTCACGAAACCGAGGTCCGACTCGAAGGCTACGTGTGACGTGCCGGTCGAACCCGATGTATCCGCGCCGGCGCCACTCAATCGCAACATGTTTGCGGAACCCGCTGTTGGCACGGCGCCGATCCAGCACATCCCAGTCGCTCGGGAGACGTGACGGAACTCCTTCCGTATCCGGAAGTAGATGCTCAAAAACCTCTCGAAACGTCGGCCCCTGAGAGTGACGGCGGCGGTACCGAGCAATGAAGATAGCCGCCGCGAGAGCCCACTCGTCGGCGGTCCCATCGCCAGTAAATTCCTCGAAGACGTATCTCCAAGCCGAGGGAGGCGGATGGCTCACCCCTCGCCACCAGCTTGCCCAGATGTTAGTCACCACGATCACCATCACAATCGCGGTCGCACGCATCGAGCCTGCCCTGCGGTGCGACCGCTGTGTCCGAAGGGCGGGCAGCACACGTGCAGAGTGGAGAGGATCCGGCGGAAGTTGATTGTTTCGTATGGCCACCGAAATTATGCCACACAGACTAGGCCACACGTACGCGGCCTTCGACTGACGCTTGAACGGTGGTCGCGAAGAACGAGGAAATCGAAGCCGACTGGGCAGCCTTCGCGCAACGTCTGGCCGTTCATCTGCGGCAGCTGAGAGCTGCTGCAGGTCTGAGCCAGGAAGACGTCGCTTACCGCGCTGGTATCGCGCGCTACACCTACCAACGCTACGAAAACGGCGAAACAGCGACGGGACTCCCAACCAATCCGCCGTTACGATCACTCATCGCGATGTCGCAGGTTCTCGGAGTCGAGCTCGCCGAAGTCGTTCCCCCTGGGTTCCCGGATCTCCGGAGCCGTTAGGAAGCGGCGCAGCTTCTCGTCAGGAGGTTCTCTGGCCAAGATCTCCGGGATGCGCTGAGGCGTCGGGAACGCGACCGAACGTGGCCATAGCGCTCTGCGGAAGTCACACCCTGAACACGTCGCCGCAGACTAGGCAGTAGATCTTGGAAGTGTTTTCTTCTGGGACCTTGACCGGCTCATTCGGATGGCAGGGCGGCTCGGCGATCGTCATGTCATCGGGCTCGATGAGTGCTGGCGGTGTTGCGGCATCTCGCGAATACGAACGGTCGGGCTTGAAGGTGACCCCTTTCATGCCCTTGAAGACATCCTTGAGAGAATCCTGGATGAGTTGGTCGACCTGCGGTGCGCTCGCTGCTTCAATATGTTCGAGTTGAGCTGGCGTCCACCATGAATCCGTGGGAGCGGCGGCACCGCACAACGGACAGAAATAGATCTCCACGGATTCAGCGTCCGGGTCACCTTCTTGATGGCTGAACCACTTGAACTCTCTCTCGCACGCTGGGCACTCACGCCGCAGGAACCCGTCGCGGTCCAGCGGAAGAGACACAGGGATTCTCATGTCGTCGTTCATCTTCGGCTCCTTAGCCGTTGGTGTCCAGAAACACTTCTTGCTCGACTCGTTCCCCTGCTTCGCTCTCGGCAGTGATGACGACATCGAAGACCTCTTGGAGGCTCGGCCCTCCGAACATCCTCCCGAGACCCATGACATCCACGGTTACCGATCGGCCGGCGGGAATCTTGGCGATCGGTGTAAACCCGTGAAGCTGGAGGGCGGCATCTTCCGGCAACGAGATGTTGACATTCAGCGCCGTCTCGGTGCCCCGATTTACGATCTGGAGCTTGTCGATGCGGTTTCCGCCCCGGTTGTAATACTTCACATCGAACTCGAGGGGCTTACGACCAGTCGATCGAGACGGAATCCTCCGTCCGAGAGGAAGCCCCTCTCCGATTGGCGGCGGCGCAGTGAAATCACCGGCCGTGTGCCAGTCGCTTCCGAGGAGGTCGACATCGCAACCCGCTGTCTTCAGACGACCGGCCAGGTCCTGTCGACGCTCGATCGCGTTCGTCAGCCGTATCGCATGCCGCCCTGCAACATCACTAAAAGGTCTGACCTCGCCGATCTCAACAAGCACCGTACGACGGGGGTCTCGCCCAAGGGCCATTCCGGCTTCGAAGAGAACGTTCGGACGAGCTTGCGCTGCCGCCCTCAGCTCGGCGTCCGATTCTCCGTGCCCATACTGCGGCTGCAGATAGGCGATCTCGTCCGGGGTCATCAATACGACTATCGCCGCCGCATTGTCGAGCGCGGCATCGAGAACCTCACCGATGTAAGGGGACCCTTGGCCGGTCAACTCGACAGCATGACTCCATTCCATCGGTGCGAGATTGATGCTCCGCAGGAACGTAAACATTGACTTCCGAAGTTCTTCGTTTCGTCCGTGCACAACGAACACCGACCGCGCATTCGGTTCTTGCTCGCTCAATCAGGTCCCCCACCGTTCCGACTATGAATCTGCGCTCAGGGTACATCCGACGAACGACATTGCCTGCGCGAGCCACGCCCAGCTGATCCGCGAACCTCGCGCGCTCATACGCAGAGGCTTGACGCCAACCCACCCGCTGTCAACGATGCGGAACCCAAACCCTTTGCGTTGGGCTCTTGTTCACCCCTCCGAGAATGGATCGCGGCGAAGGGTGCCGGGCCGGTCCCCGGTCGGCTTGTAGACACAGGCGTACGCGTGTTCCAAGGCCGGGAGTAGTTCGGTAAGCCCCAGCTGCTCCGCGATCACCTCGTCGATTCTGTCGGTGATGTCGCGCATCTCCGAGAGTACGTATGTCCCCATCCACTTCTTAGCATACGGAGTGAAGAGCACGTGATTGGGGAAGTCGGCGAGCAAGTCCTTCGCAGACGCAACGAGAGAGGCCTGAGCAGACTCGCTGAACTTCGTCGGATCAACTGGCGTCGACTTGAGACCGCCGCTCGTTACATCGAAGTCGTCACCCGTTGCGTACCACCACACGAACGCGAACTTCGATGCGAAGATCGCCAGCGCAAGCAGCGCCATTCGCTCGCTCTCGAATGAGAGTCGACCAATCTTCGTCTGCACTGTCGGGCGGCCATCGAGTTCGTATGCCGGCGGGTCAATCAGGAACACCGCGAGCCAGTACAGCGCCGTCTGCTTGAACCCTACGGTGTGCGAGCCGGTGCGGGGCCGATCGAGCGAAGCCATGCTCATCTTCGCCTCGGTCACGCGCTGTAGTAACGTGCCAAAATCCTTGCTCGGGAGCCGGACCCATCCGTGGCGCGTCTCTACGGCGGGCGGTAAGGCGACGTAGCGCAACGTTTCGAATAGAGCCGGACGATAAGCGTCATACCAGCGGTGGGTTTTCGTCACCAGCACGCGCCGATGAGCAGCGTCCGCACTGCCAACGACGATCGTGCTTCGCACCCCGATGCCAGCGTTAAACAAGGCAGCGGGATTGCGGGAAAAGTTACTTACCCACAGGGTGCCGAACCTCTCCCGCAGCACCTTGCGTAACTCAAGATAGTCGTCGCTGAACGTGGCCGAGATCGGGATGATCAGCGAGAAACGGCCGTCACCGTTGGTGATTTGGGCGGCGCGCTCCGTGCACGGTGCGTAGATGTCAGGGAGTCCCGTAGTGCGGAAGCCGCCGTAGCTGTAATCCTTGACCTTATTCTTCGCGATATACGGCGGGTTACCGATCACAACATCGAATCCACCGCGATCGAACACCTCCGGAAACTCGATGAACCAGTGGAAGGGATGGTGAGAGTCGACCCAGTTCCTGAAGGAAAGCTCGCGCTTCTGAGCGGAGTAGTACTGCTGGTTCACATCGGCACGAACCTCCTCGAGGAGATCTTGTAGTTGCGATCGCAGCGCTCTGGTCGCTTCATCGTCATCGTGCTCCTGCGCTTCCCGGAACGCTGTAAACGCCGACGAGATGCGCCGTGCGGAGTCCTCGACGCGATCAGCCTCCAGCCCGCCAAACAGATCCTCGCTAGTCTGCTTGATCTCGTCCGGGCGAAGGGCGCCGACCAAGATGTTGCCAGGCTTGATGTTGAACTCGAGGTCCGGGAGGGGCTCGAGCTTTCCCTTCTCTTCGACCGCAGAGATCAGCTTGAGGAATAGCCGCAGTCTCGCGACCTCGACCGCCTCCTTCATGATGTCGACGCCGTACAGGTTCGAGAGGCTCGCGTGCTTCAGGAGGAAGTACTCCGCGGTGGGGTGGCGCTCGATCTCGGCAAGTAGTGCGTCGAGCCGATCGTGAGTTCCGCCGCCGCTCGCGCTGGCGGCATCGAGCACTGCTTCGTACAACGGCATGAGGACTTTCAGTGCTGCGAAGAGAAAGGCACCTGAGCCACACGTCGGGTCGACGATGCGCAGATCACTCAACAGAGTCCAGACGTCGTAGACGATGACTGGATCCTTGATCGAGTCGATCACGTCAACGGCCAGCGTCTCGAGGTCGATGTTCTCGGTAACGGCGTCGTCGACATTCGTCACCTCACCAGCCCGGAGTCGTCCGAGCAACTGCTCGAGTTCGCGCCGACGGAAGTCGACGTCCCACCAGCTCTCGCCGGGGAGCGCTATGCCGTCAGGAGCCGCTTCGAGCCAACTGGGACGTGCATGTGTGGCACGTTCAGCCTCGATGGCTTCGGGGAATGCGCCTTCATAGCCATAGGTCATGCCGTCCCAGATGTAGCGCTCCGGGTCGGCGGCGACATGCGACCACACGTCGACTCCGAGCGCCTCGATCCGCGAAAGCACGACCGGGAGCACCGTGGAAGACGTCATGAAGTGGGTGACGTCCTCCTTCGTGTAATACGCACCCATCTGCTTCTGATTGATGAACTGCTCGAAGATGTAACCGAGCACGTCGGGGTTGATCTCGTTGGGGTTACCTCCGACGCGGTCGTCTAGATGCCATTGGTAGCCGTCAAACAGGTCGAAGATTCTCTCGAAGATAGCGTCACTGATGTCGATGTCATTCGCTGACTCGAGCTCGTGCACCGCGAAGATGCCGCCATTGACGTAGCGGACGTCTCCGATAAGCGACTCGACCTCCGGGTCGTCATACTCCGGCGTCTTTGCCCCGAGCCCTTGATGAAACAACGGAACCAGAAAATTCTTATAGAAGCTGTAGAACGTCTCGCGCTGCTCGGCCCTCGACTGAAGACGCTCGAGGCGGGCGCGCAGGTAGTTGAGGTCGTCGTCCATGAACCCCTTGCGCTGCAAGAAGTAGATGAACATCAGTCGGTTCATCGTCAGCGCGGCGTACCAGTCCCGATCAGCCTCGAGTTCGATGCCCTCGATAGCCGCGGAGAGCGCCCGCTGCTTCTCGATGAACGCCGTGTAGAACCGGCGCGTGACCTGCTCGGCGTCGAACGCTCGGCGCATCCTACGGAGCATGCCAATCAGACTCACATCGTCGTTGAACCCAACAGAGATCATCTCGAGGCGCTGGTCAAGCGCCGCGTTCAGTGACCCAACACGGTGCTGATGCGTAACCAATCGGGGTTGTCCGGCACCCTCCGGGTCCGGCGACTGTAGCCAGCGCCACTCTTGAAGCTCCGCGTCCGCGAAGATGAGCAGCCGTTCGGTTGACTGCTTGCGCAGTTCCTTGTCGATTAAGCGCTGCGTACGTCGATGGGGCACCTCGCCGCAGAGCCACACTCTCAGGCCCGCGTAGCCGGCGATCTGCCGGAGTTGGTAGGTCGTGCTTTCGACCTCAATATCGAGAGGTTCCTGATCAGGGCGATCCCAGAGCAACTCCTCGAGGAAAAGAGTCTCGAAGTCACCCCTATTCACGAGTTCGATACGACGACTCACGCCACTACCCCCATCGAGCAAACGATGTGGATCGGATCGATCGCGGCGATATCAATAACCAAACGCTTGTCGCGATGCATGAGGACGAGCAGATCGGCCAGATCCTCGACGTCGCTTCGAGCTGCCAGGGCGGTGGTAAACCGCCTCTCGGCCTCCTTCGTCAGTGGCCTGGTAAAGATCGCCTCGAGTGCGGTGGCAACCTCGCCCTTACTGGCGATGAGCGCGCCGTTAAGCCTGTTCCACAGCCGCTTACGCACTCCGCTGAGACGTCCTTCGACGTTGCCGCTCTGCGTCAAGTTGCCCTGCGCCATCTGCATCAGGAGCGGGAAATGATCGGCTCGTTGGCTGAGTGCTGGGGTCTCAGGCTCGCACCTGAAGCGTGCAAGGGCTTCTTGCCCGGTGAGAAGGCGGATTCCATCTGCGGAGCCGAAGCCGAAGCCGTCGTTATCGTTCTCGGTCCGCACGTAGCAGACCACGCCGTCGAGGTCGCGCTCACTGAGAGCGGCGCGCGTGGAGTAGACGAGATCCGGCAGTTCCTGCACACGTTTAGTCAGCTCGGGCGACTCTTGCTCGGCCGAGCTCCATACCTCGTAAGCGAGGCTTGAGGCATCGACTTCGCTGTCGAGCTCATCGTCGTCCAGCTTGCCTTTGTAGAGGTCCTCGATCACGCGAACCTCGTCCTCGGAGCCGAAGAACTGCTCATCGGAGCCGAAGACCTCGGCGTTCGCGTGCAGGCGCTCGGAGATCCGCTGGCGCAGGTTAAGCACCTGCTCGACGCCGTCGTGCCAAAGCGAGTAGATAAGGACCTGATCAGCCTTCTGTCCAACGCGATCGACGCGGCCAGCGCGCTGGATGAGGCGAATGATCGCCCACGGCAGGTCATAGTTGACCACGATGTGAGCGTCCTGCAGGTTCTGGCCCTCTGAGAGAACGTCGGTCGCGACCAGGACCCGATACTCGGCCTCAGGGTCGATGACCGACTCGGGATCGATGCCTTCTAGAGCGGCCGAGCCGAGCATGTTCGACAGCGGAGAAAAGCGACGCGCGACCTCGGTGGGGTTGTTTGTGTCGCCGCTAGCGACTCCCACACGCAGGACACCAGCGGCTCGCAGCGCCTCGGCGACGTAGTTCGCTGTGTCCTTATACTCGGTGAAAATCAGCACCTTCTCGTCGGGGTGGGTTTCATTGAGCAGCTTCACCAACTCGGCGAGCTTCGAGTCCACGTCCGGCGTCCAGGCGCCAAAATCCTTCATTAGTGCCGTCAGCGCATCGGTGTCGGCTCGAAGGTCGTCGAGTAGCTTCGCGCCAAAAACAGACGAGCGTAGCCACCGCACGGACCTCGGTGCGGACGACCTCAGCGCCTCATACGCACTCTTGCCGTCCCCACCGATCGGAGGCTCGACGCCTTCAAAATCTTCCTCGGCGTCGTCATCGCTCTCGCCCGTTGTCAGCATCACGTCGAGGAGAGTCCCAAGCGGAAGCTCCAGATCGTTCTCGACGGCGTAGATGTAGAGGTTGTTCCGTGCGATGTGCCGCTGCAGCGAGAGCATGAACGAGTAGCCACAGCTCGAGAGACGCTTGAAGAGGCCACTGCGGACGAAACCAAGCAGGTGGCCACTGCCACGTTCGAAGCGCTCCACGATCCGCTTCTCCTCAGCCGTGAGACTCAATGCCTTCTTCAGGTACGCGGCTAGGTTGTAGCGGGGAAGAAGCAGGTGGTCAATCGTGTCCAGCGTGGTGACAGACTCCATCTTCGCCGCCGGGTCGTCGGCGCCAAACGAGTGCACTAGTGGCTTTGGCACGCGAGCCGGGAAGGTGAAGCGGTTGCCGTTCGCGAACGTCAGATACTCGCGACCCTCGTCATCGACGAGCGCATAGTTCTTCCGGATGAACGAGCGGGTACGGCGAATGAGGTGCTCGCTCATCAGCCGCTTCCAGTCATCAGGCTCCTCGCTGCGCTTGAACGCCTCGAGCGTACTGGTTTTCCCGTCGAGCTTCTCGGAAAAGCGCTCGTCCTTGGACATCGCCACGACAGGCTGCAACCCGAGATCGTCGTCCGGGTCGATGTAAAGGCCGAGTTGGTTACCAACGTCCTTGAAGCGAATATTGAAGGGGGTCGCAGTAAGGAGCAGCACTCGGCAGTCATAGTTTCGGATGTACTCGGCTAGCGCCTGGTAGTCCTGCCGGGTGTCGTTGCGGAGCGTGTGCGACTCGTCGACGATGACGAACTGATACCGGCCGAGCTCGGCGAGCCGCTTTGCGGCCATGCTGTACGGCACGACCGTGGCGTTCAACTCATACTTCTCTTTGTACTCCTCCCACATCTTCACGAGGTTGACCGGGCAGACGATGAGCGTCCGATAGCCCTCGGCATCGTTGAGCATCATCGCCACCGCGGTCGCGGTGATCGTCTTGCCGAGACCAACCACATCGCCGAGCATGGCGCCGCCCTTAGTCATGATGCGACGCGAGAGCGTCTTGACGGCGCTCTCTTGGTACTCGAGCAACTGGTTCCGCATTGAAGGCGGCAGGGTGTACTCAATCAGGCCTTCGCGCACGTCGCGCGAGAGATGCCAGCAGACTTTGAGGTACACCTCGTACGGGGTCAGAGGCTTCTCGCTCGCCCACGACTCGTCGATGACTTCGATCAGGTCTTCCGTGACGTCGATCGAGAATTTATCGTTCCATCGGTCTTCGAACCAGCCATCAAGCTTCGCAGCGCCGTCGGAATCGACAACATCGACGTTCAGTTCGAAATTATTCGCGAGGCCGGAGGTCGTCAGGTTAGACGAGCCAACATAAGCGACGATCGGCGTGATCTTGTCGTCGCGATGGCAGATGTAGGTCTTGCCGTGAAGAGGTCGCCGCGTGAACAACTTGATCGCAACGCGCCCGTCAGCAAGCTGGGCTCGAAGCTCACGGATGGTCGCTTCGTCGGTTGCGGTGGGAGCGCCACGCATCAGCTGCTGCCGGAACTTGAGCTTTGCCTGCTGCTGCCGTGTCTGCGCGGTCCTGCGGTCTATCTGGTCGCCGACTGCGGCTCCCTCAAGGGTGCGCTGCAGGTGATCGAGCACAAGGTGCTCGGGTTCGCCGTGCACCATACCGATGAGCACTCGCGCAACCGCGGCGTCCCCGACCTCCCGTTGCTGAACGACGTCGCCGAACATCTTCCAGCCACGCAGGTTGAAGTACCCGACTGCTGCATCGATGCGTTTGGATTCCTGAAGAGTCTCGACGAGATGATGGCCGAGACTCAGTTCGATGTTGTCGAAGATGTGAGTCAATTCAGTCCTTTGGTACTGATCGTGAGCGCCGAAAATGCCGGTTAGCCGTTCCCCGTCAATCGCTGGACAGAGACAAGGTACGGCGCAGAACGTGCACGAGACCGACACACCCAACGACCGGCTGCTCGTCTGATCATCTCTAACGTACTCATGGAGCGTTCGCCACACGATCAACAATCGAAGCCACCGCCCCGATCATGCGCGGCACACGATCCGTCGGCGCTCCCATGCACTTACTCTAAGGCGAAGCGTCATTGACGACTCGTCGCGCCACCACCTTCTCCGATCGGGGGACTCACGAGGGCTTTATGAGGACCATGTGTCCTCTCTCCACAGGAGACTCGACGAATACCTCTTTCGCTTCTACCCCGTCGTGGCGTGGGGCTCAACGGATTGGCCGGAGTGCCGGACCGATCGATTCGCAACCGGGCTGTGCGTCTTCACTGATGAGTACTGACCAACGGTAGCCGTCTGCAAACCGATGGTTGTGCCTCCTGTAGCTCATGCCAGTGCGCCCCCGGATCGCCCGTAGAATGGGCGGAGCGACTTGACAGCTGCAGATAACCAGAATTCGGCGACGTCCTCGATGGTGACGAGACGTTCGGTGGGAGAGGCTTCGGAGAGCAGCGCCGCGAGCAGGGTGGTCTTGCCGGTGCCGGTTCCCCCGGTGATGAGGATGTTGGCGCGGTCGCGCACGAGACCCCGCAGCCAGACGTGCTGGCGCTCGTCGAAGCATCCGCGAGCGCTCAGACCGGCGAGATCCGCCGCATGGATGCGCGGGATGCGGATGGACAGCGCCGTGCCGCTGGCCGCCACCGGGGCGAGGACGGCGTGGACCCGGACCCCGGAGTCGAGGCGCACGTCGACGCAGGGGGCCTGGTCGTCGAGATGCCGCCCGCCGCGCCCGACGAGCGACACGGCGAGGTCGCGCACCTCGCGTTCCGATGCGCGCCACTCGGGCACGGGCTCGGCGCCGGCCCCGCGATCGATGAACAACCCGGCCGTGCCGTTGACGAAGAGGTCGGTGACGGCGTCGTCGGTGCAGTACGCGGAGAGCGGCCCGAGGTCGACCTCGATCGCCCGCTCAGCGTCGCCCGCCACGGGGGCACCCGGCTGCCCCACATCGGAGCGGGGGCGGAGGATGAACGGTTCGGGCATGGGTCGACGGTAGGCGGCGAGCCACGCCTCTCCGCGGGCCCCGCCCGACCCGTGTGGACAACGACGAGACGCCGTGGCCGGTGGAGGACGCCCGCCCACGGACGAAGAAGGCGGCACCTCACGGGGGGAATGAGGTGCCGCCGGGCGCGACCGATCGGGGGGAATCGGGCGCACAGAAAGCCGGAATGAGTATTCGGCTGGAGTTGAGTGTACGCAAGGCGACCGTCCTCACAAAACCCGCCACACTACCTACTTTCGGCAGTATGCTCGGCCCGTCGACGAGGCTAGATTCGCTCTGTCCCGGAGGCACCACCCGGGCCGTGCCCAGCCGCAAAGGAGCGTCTGCCGATGAGCAGCCAGATCGACCACCTTCTCGACGAGAACCGCCAGTTCCCGCCCTCCGCCGAGTTCGTGTCCCAGTCCATCTCCTCCCCCGCCCTGTACGAGCGCGCCGCCGCGGACCGCGAGGGTTTCTGGGCCGAGCAGGCGCGCGAGCTCCTGCACTGGCACACCCCGTTCTCCCGCACCCTCGACTGGTCGACCCCGCCCTTCGCGAAGTGGTTCGACGACGGCGAACTCAATGTCGCCTACAACTGCCTCGACCGTCACGTCGACGAAGGCAACGGCGACCGGGTCGCGCTGCACTGGGAGGGCGAGCCGGGCGACGCGCGGAGCATCACCTACGCCGAGCTGACCGACGAGGTCAAGCGCACGGCGAACGTGCTCGCGGGGCTCGGCGTGGGCCAGGGCGACCGGGTCGCGATCTACCTGCCGATGATCCCGGAGGCGGTCGCCGCCATGCTCGCCGTGGCCCGCCTCGGCGCCATCCACTCGGTCGTCTTCGGCGGCTTCAGCGCCGACAGCCTGCGCGCGCGCATCGACGACGCGGGCGCGAAGGTGGTCATCACCGCCGACGGCGGCTACCGCAAGGGGCGCGTGTCGGCGCTCAAGCCGGCCGTCGACCAGGCGCTCAGCGACCGGGGCGAGGGAGAGCAGCAGACCGTCGAGCACGTGCTCGTCGTGCGGCGCGGCGGCAACGACGTCGAATGGGTCGAGGGGCGCGACCTCTGGTGGCACGACGTCGTGCCCGCGGCACCCGCCGACCACGTCGCCGAAGCCTTCCCGGCGGAGAACCCGCTCTTCATCCTCTACACGTCCGGAACGACGGGGAAGCCCAAGGGCATCCTGCACACGTCCGGCGGCTACCTGACCCAGGCGGCCTACTCGCACCGCTACGTCTTCGATCTGCACCCCGACACGGACGTCTACTGGTGCACCGCCGACATCGGCTGGATCACCGGCCACTCGTACGTCACCTACGGCCCCCTCGCCAACGGCGCCACCCAGGTGATCTACGAGGGCACTCCCGACGCGCCGCACCCCGGCCGCTGGTGGGAGATCATCGAGAAGTACAAGGTGTCGATCTTCTACACGGCCCCCACGGCCATCCGCTCGTTCATGAAGATCGGCCGCAGCGTCCCGAAGAAGTTCGACCTCACGTCGCTGCGGGTGCTCGGGTCGGTGGGCGAACCGATCAACCCCGAGGCGTGGATGTGGTACCGCGACGTGATCGGCGGAGGGCGGACTCCCATCGTCGACACGTGGTGGCAGACCGAGACCGGCGCGATCATGGTGTCGCCGCTACCCGGCGTGACGGCCACGAAGCCGGGTTCGGCACAGGTTCCCCTGCCCGGCATCTCCATCGACGTCGTCGACGAGCAGGGCGCGGCCGTCGGCACCGGGAGCGGCGGCCTCCTCGTCGTGACCGAGCCCTGGCCGAGCATGCTGCGCGGCATCTGGGGCGACCCGGAGCGGTTCCGCGAGACGTACTGGGAGAAGTTCGAGGACCAGGGCTACTACTTCGCGGGCGACGGCGCCCGGCTCGACGACGACGGCGACCTCTGGCTGCTGGGCCGCGTCGACGACGTCATGAACGTGTCGGGGCACCGGCTGTCGACGGCCGAGATCGAATCGTCGCTCGTCGCCCACGAGGCCACGGCGGAGGCGGCGGTGGTCGGGGCATCCGACGAGACGACGGGGCAGGCGGTCGTCGCCTTCGTCATCATCAAGGAGAGCTACCTCGCCGCCCACGACCCCGCCGGTCTGGCCCAGCAGCTGCGCCTCTGGGTCGGCGAGCAGATCGGGGCGATCGCCCGCCCGCGCGACGTCTACATCGTCGGCGAGCTGCCCAAGACGCGCTCCGGCAAGATCATGCGCCGCCTGCTGCGCGATGTCGCGGAGGGACGCGAGGTCGGCGACACGACGACGCTCGCCGACACGGCCGTCATGACGATCATCTCGTCGCAGGTCAAGTAGCTCAGAAGCGCACGAACGCCCCCGCCGGGATCGACGGGGGCGTTCTGCGTGCAGGGCGGGAGATCAGGCGAGGAGGAAGGTGACCTCGACCTCGACCGGGCTGTCGAGCGGGAGCACGGGAACCCCGACCGCCGCACGGGCGTGACGCCCGGCGTCGCCGAAGATCTCCCCGAGCACCTCGCTCGCGCCGTTGATGACGCCGGGCTGCCCGGTGAAGTCGGGCACGGATGCCACGAACCCGCCGACGCGGAGGACCCCGGCGATGCGGTCGACGCCCCCGGCCGCGTCCGCCGCCGCGGCCAGCGCGTTCAGGGCGCACGTGCGCGCGTAGACCCGGGCGTCCTCCGCCGAGACCGCCGCCCCGACCTTGCCGGTCGCGGGGAGCGCGCCGTCGGTGAACGGCAGCTGGCCGGACGTGTACACGAGGCCGCCGTGCACGACGGCCGGTACGTACGACGCGACCGGCGCGGCGACAGCGGGGAGCTCGATGCCGAGTTCGGAGAGCCGGGTGGAGATGGTCACGCGGCACCGCCGTCGAACTGGCGCGCGGCCTGCGCGGCGGCGGCGAGACCCGAGTCGTTCGAGCCGTCCTGCGCGACGGGGCGCTTGAAGTACGCGACGAGCCCGCCTTCCGGCCCCTGCACGACCTGCACGAGCTCCCAGCCCTGCTTGCCCCAGTTGTTGAGGATCGCTGCGGTGTTATGGATCAGCAGCGGTGTGGTGAGGTACTCCCACGTGGTCATGGCACTCCCATCGGGTCGGGGCGCGGGCGCACGATACGGGCCCGTCAAAGGCGGTATTCAGGGAACTCCCCTACGATCAAGCGTATGCCTCACAAGACCCGTACGGTGAAAGGCGTGCTCGGCGGCCTGGTCGGTCTCGTCGCCCTCAGCGCCGTCGCCGGCCTCCTCGTCGCCACGAGCGTGACCCCCGTCCTCGCCATGACCGGTGTCGTCGGCAACCGGGCGTTCTCGATGTTCGAGCAGCTGCCCGACAACCTGAAGGTCGACGCCCCCATGGAGCAGTCGACCGTCTACGCCTACAACCGCGACGGCGGAGCACCCATCAAGCTCGCCTCGTTCTACGAGCAGAACCGCGTACCGGTGACGTACGAGCAGCTCTCGCCCGTGCTGATCAACGCGATCCTGTCGAGCGAGGACAAGAACTTCTACGCCCACGGCGGCGTGAACGTCGGCGCGACGGTGAAGGCCGTCATCGACAACGTGCGGGGCACCTCGGCGCGCGGCGCCTCGACGATCACGCAGCAGTTCGTGAAGAACGTGCAGATCCAGGAGTGCGAGCAGAACGCCGACACGTCGTCCGACACGTACGCGGCCGACCTGCAGAAGTGCTGGCAGGAGGCCACCGAGGCCACGGGTGCGGCGGGCATCGAGCGCAAGCTCCAGGAGATGCGGTACGCGATCCAGATCGAGAAGGAGTTCTCCAAGAACGACATCCTGCTCGGCTACCTCAACATCGCCAACTTCGGCGGCACCGTCTACGGCATCGAGGCCGCGGCCCGCTACTACTTCTCGACCTCCGCGGCGACCCTGACGATCGAGCAGGCGGCGACGCTGGCCGGCATCGTGCAGAACCCGAACTCGCTCCGCATCGACCGCACGGAAGGCGCAAACTCCACCGCGGACGGCTTCGCCGACACGCTCAAGCGACGCGACTACGTGCTCGGGCGCATGCTCACCGACGGCAAGATCACCCAGGCCGAGTACGACCAGGCGAAGGCGACCCCGATCACGCCCGCGATCCAGGTGCCCACCCAGGGCTGTGCCACCGCCGGGCCGAACGCCTACTTCTGCCAGTACGTGAAGTCGATCATCGAGAACGACCCCGTCTTCGGTGAGACCGTGCAGGATCGACGCGACCTGCTGCGCCGCGGCGGTCTGCAGATCTACACCACGCTCGACACCCGCATCCAGGACCCCGCCGCGCGCACGATGGCGGAGACCGTGCTCCCCAACTCCGACAGCCAGTACTTCGGAGCCGCGGGCGTGTCGATCGAGATCGGCACCGGCAACATCCTCTCGATGACCCAGAACACCCTCTTCCAAGAGACCGCGACCGACGACCAGGCCTACACCTCGCTCGTCTTCGCCGGCGACCAGGTGCACGGCAACTCCGGCGGCTTTCAGGTCGGATCGACGTACAAGCTCTTCACGCTGATCGACTGGCTCGAGAAGGGCCACTCCGTGCGCGAGGTGCTCAACGGGCGCACGCAGACCAACCTCCGGATGAACGTGTGCGGCTCGACGCAGAACGTGAACACCCGAGAGATCGGCAACTTCGGCGGCGGCGGGGGCAGCACGAACAGTGTGATGAACTTCACCGCCCAGTCGCTGAACTCGGGATACTTCGCCATGGCCGCGAAGCTCGACATCTGCGACATCAACAAGGTCGCCGACCGCATGGGCGTCACGCTCGCGAACGGTAAGAAGGTCACCGACGAGAACGTGCCGTACGACGTGCTCGGACCCAAGAACATCTCGCCGATCGCGATGGCCAACGCGTACGCCACGGTGGCGAGCGGCGGCACGCTGTGCGCCCCGCGCGCGATCGACAAGGTCATCAACGCCGACGGCAGCACGCGCAACATCCCTCCGGTGAACTGCAAGGAGGGCGTGATCTCCCCCGAGGTCGCCGCCACCGCGGCGTACGCCCTGCAGGGAGTCATGGCCGGCGGCGGCACCGGTTCGCGCGCGAATCCGTTCGACGGAACGCCCCTCATCGGCAAGACCGGAACGCACGACCGCTGGTCGACGATGATGATCGAGTCGAGCACGAAGGTCGCGACGGCCGTGTGGGCGGGCCGGTGGAAGGGCCAGGCCGACATCTACAACAAGTGGATCAACAACCACCGGCTCAACGAGGTGCGGTACCCGCTCGCCCAGTCGGCGCAGGCCGCCGCGAACGCGGTGTACGGCGGCGATCGGTTCCCGCAGCCCGACAACACCCTCACCCGTCAGGTGCTCGTCGACGTGCCCAACGTCGTCGACATGACCATCGACGAGGCACGCGCGACGCTCGAGGGCGCCGGCTTCACCGTGGCCGAGGGGCCCGCCGTCGACAGCGAGAAGGCGACCAACATCGTCGTCGCCCAGGACCCGCAGGGCCAGGCCCCGACCGCCGCAACGATCACCCTCAGCCTGAGCAACGGCAAGGGCACCACCGTGCCCGCCGACCTCGTGGGCACGTCGCGCAAACAGGCGTCGGACAGCCTGCTCGGGGCCGGACTCAGTCCCCAGTTCGACTCGTCCTGCAAGGGCGATGCAAAGGTCACGGGTACGGATCCCGCCCCCGGAGCGGTCACGACGCGTTCCAGCACCGTGAACGTGACCTGCGAGTGACCGCGCGTCGCACGGCGCACCCGGCCCTCATCGCGCTCGGCGCGGTGGGGGCCGCCGGTGCCGCAGCCGCGGTGTGGGGCATCGGGATCGAGCGGTACCTGTTCACCGTTCGCGAGGTGACGGCCGCCGCCCTTCCCACCGGTGCTGCACCCCTGCGGGTGCTGCACATCTCCGACGCGCACATGGCTCCGTGGCAGCACCGCAAGCAGCGCTGGCTGGCGTCGCTCGCGCAGCTGCAGCCCGACCTCATCGTCAACACGGGCGACAACCTCGGGCACCGTGACGGCCTCGAAGGCATCCGTCGCGCGTTCGACCCCTTCCGCGGCATCCCCGGCGTGTTCGTCCACGGGTCCAACGACGTCGCCGAGCCCTCCCCCCGCAACCCGTTGAAGTACTTCACGGGCCCGTCGAAGCGCACCGGAGAGCCGAAGCGCCTCGACACGGCGGCCATGGACGACTACTTCACCGAGGAACTGGGGTGGAGCGACCTGAACAACACCGCCGCCCGGGTGACCGCGGGGGGTCTCGACGTCGACCTGGTCGGTGTGAACGACGCCCACCGCGATTGGGACCGTCTCGACCTGCTCCCCGACGCCCTCGACGCGCTCGGTGCCCGGTCGTCGACCACGCCGGTCCTCGGCGTGACGCACGCGCCGTACCAGCGGGTGCTCAACGGCTTCATCGACCTGGGGACGGACGCGATCCTCGGCGGCCACACGCACGGAGGGCAGGTCTGCCTTCCCGGATTCGGCGCCCTCGTCGCGAACTGCGACATCCCCGTGAAGCAGGCAAAGGGGCTCAGCACGTGGGAGCACGACGGACGCGCCGTGCCGCTCAACGTCAGCGCCGGCTGCGGGCACTCGATCTACGCCCCCGTCCGTTTCGCGTGCCGCCCGGAAGCCACCCTTCTCACCCTCACGGCACGCGAGTGACCAGCCGATTGGGCGCTCGCGCGTTTTCCTTGTAGACTCGGAGGGTTGCAAACGGGGTGTGGCGCAGCTTGGTAGCGCGCTTCGTTCGGGACGAAGAGGTCGCAGGTTCAAATCCTGTCACCCCGACCAGTGACACCGGAAGGCCGCCCCCTGGGGCGGCCTTCCTCGTATCCGGCGCCGTACCGCCCGGACGGCCGATCATGTGAGGGAGGGGATGTGGCACCGATCCTCCCCGAGCCCCGACGCCGTACGCGCATCTGGGCGCTCGCCCTGGCCCTCCTCTTCCTCGCCGGGCTCGCGGCCCTCACTCTCACACCGGCCCGGGTGGAGGCGCGTCTCCCGAACCTCCTCGACCTCGCCCTCGCAGCCGCGCATCGCTTGGGCTGGCAGTCACTCGACTTCACGCGGATCGAGATCCTCGCGAACGTCCTCGTGTTCGTTCCCGTCGGCGTCCTCGCGTTCCTCCTCGTGCCGCGTCGCGTCTGGGCACTCTCCCTCCTGGTGGGCCCTGCCGCCTCCCTCGCGATCGAGACCGCCCAGAGACTGCTGCTCCCCCATCGGGCGGCCACCGTCTCCGACGTGCTGGCGAACTCCGCCGGCGCCACGATCGGCGTCGTCCTCGCCGTGCTGTGCACAGCGGCTGCCGGAGCGCTCTCGGCCGCGCGCCGGTCTTCTAGGCTGGAAGCACTATGACCGCGCCCTCCCTCGTCGCCTTCGACCTCGATGACACCCTCGCCGTCTCGAAGGCCGCCATCAGCCCGCGCATCGCCGAGCTGCTCCGTGCGCTCCTGCGCCGCGTCGACGTGGCCATCATCTCCGGCGGCAACGAGACGCAGTTCCGGTCGCAGGTGGTCGCGCATCTCGACGGCACGGATGCCGCGGACCTCGCCCGTCTGCACCTGCTCCCGACGTGCGGCACCCGGTACCTCCGCCATGACGGCTCCACATTCACGACCGTCTACGCACACGACCTCAGCGACGACGAGAAGACCGCGGCGCTCACCGCCCTGCGCGAAGAAGCCGAGCGTCTCTCGCTGTGGGAGGCGGAGCCCTGGGGCGACATCCTGGAGGACCGCGGCTCGCAGATCACGTTCTCGGCGCTCGGCCAGCGCGCGCCCGGCGACGCGAAGCACGTCTGGGACCCGACGGGCGCGAAGCGCGCGGCGCTGCGCGATGCCGTCGCCGCCCGCCTCCCGGGCCTCGAAGTGCGCTCGGGCGGGTCGACGTCGATCGACATCACCCGCGCCGGCATCGACAAGGCGTACGGCATGACACGCCTCGCCGAGCTCACGGGCATCCCCCTCACCGCCATGCTGTTCTACGGCGACCGGCTCGACGAGGGCGGCAACGACTATCCCGTGCTCGCACTTGGGGTGCCGTCGATCGCCGTCGAGGGGTGGGAGGACACCGCCGACAAGCTCGACGCCCTCCTCCCCACCCTCTGACGTGATCGTACGGGGTCAGCGCACGACGGCGTCGGATGCGGCGCGCGGCACGGGCACGAGCCGCTGCAGCTGCGTGACGTGTCCGGGCTCGAGCTCGGCCAGCGACGACACCCCCAGCAGACGCATGGTGCGCTCGATCTCGCTGCGCAGGATGGCGATGGTGCGGTCGACGCCCTGACGTCCGCCCGCCATCAGCCCGTACAGGTAGGCACGACCGATCAGGGTGAAGTCGGCACCGAGGGCGACGGCGGCGACGATGTCGGCACCGTTCATGATGCCGGTGTCGATCATGACGGTGAAGTCGTCGCCGACGGCACGACGCACGTCGGGTAGGAGGTGGAACGGGATCGGTGCCCGGTCGAGCTGGCGGCCGCCGTGGTTCGACAGCACGATGCCGTCGACGCCGGCGTCACGCAGCCGCAGCGAGTCCTCGACGTTCTGCACGCCCTTGATCACGATCTTGCCGGGCCAGAGGTCGCGGATGACGGCGAGGTCGTCGTAGCTGATGGTGGGGTCCATCGCGGCGTCGAGCAGTTCGCCGACCGTGCCCCCGGTGGTGCTCAGCGACGCGAACTCGAGCTTCGGGGTGGTGAGGAAGTCGATCCACCACCACGGACGCGGGATGGCGTTGATGATCGTACCGAGGGTGAGCTGCGGCGGGATGCTGAAGCCGTTGCGCTTGTCGCGCAGACGGGCACCGGCGACCGGGGTGTCGACCGTGAACTGCAGGGTGTCGAACCCGGCGGCGGCGGCGCGGCGGGTCAGCTCGTAGGAGATCTCGCGGTCGCGCATGACGTAGAGCTGGAACCAGTTGCGCCCGTGCGGGTTGGCCTCTTTGACGCCCTCGATCGAGGTGGTGCCGAGGGTCGACAGGGTGAAGGGGATGCCGGCGGCCGCGGCGGCTCCGGCGCCGGCGCTCTCGCCCTCGGTCTGCATGAGTCGCGTGAACCCGGTGGGAGCGATGCCGAACGGCAGGGCGGACGGTCCGTCGAGGATTTGCACGCTCGTGTCGACGTCGGGCGCCGGACGGAGGATGCCGGGGTGGAACTCGACATCCTGGAACGCCTGGCGGGCACGGGCGAGCGAGAGCTCCCCCTCGGCGGCGCCGTCGGTGTAGTCGAAGGCGGCCTTCGGGGTGCGCCGCTTGGCGATGAGGCGGAGGTCGTCGATCGTGAGAGCGGACTCGAGCCGGCGGCGGCGGCCGTTCAGATCGGGCTTCTTGAACTTCATCAGCTCGAAGAGCTCGGCGGGCTTGGGCAGCTGACGCTGAACCATGAGGGGCCTCTCAGTCGTGGGGGTGGGGAATCGTGTCGGAAGCCGACACGGGGGTCTGCGGTGCGGAATGCACCCGGGTGAGGCCGGCTGCGGCGTAGTAGCCGGTGATGTGCGCGCGCAGCAGGGCGCGAGCGGCCATCTCGTCGCCGGCGTCGATGCGGGCGACCAGCGCCCGGTGCTCGTCGCGCAGCCGGCCGGCCATGGCGGGCCAGTCGCCGACCGCAGCGGCGCCCGCCTGCACGTACGACTCGATCGACGAGCGGAGGCCGGCCATCATGGCGGCGATGACGGTGTTGCCGCTCGCCTCGGCGAGCGAGAGGTGCAACTGCGCGTCGAGCGCGAGGAACTCGGCAGGGCTGAGATCGGGGGCATCCATGGCGTCGAGCAGGCGGTGGGCTGCGGCCGTGTCGCGCTCCCCCGACGTCGCCAGCGCCTCGACCACGGCGTCTTCGAGCACCAGGCGCGTCTGCACGACGTCAGTGAGGGGGAAGCCGTGCGCGGCGACCTGCAGGCGCAGCAGCTGCGACATGCCCCCCGTGGGCGTCGCGATGACGATGGCTCCGGCCTGCGGTCCCGATCCCGTCGACGTGCGGATGAGTCCCATGACCTCCAGCACTCGGAACGCCTCGCGGACGCTGGAGCGACCCACACCGAGATCGGTGGCGAGGTCGCGTTCGGAAGGCAGTCGCTCACCGGGGCGCAGGCGTCCGTCGAGCAGATCGCGCTCGATGTGATCGAGCACGACGCGCCACGCACGCACCGGCTGCTCCGCCATGCTGACTTCCCGTCGTCGTCCCGTCGACCACCTGTGGTCAGACCACAGAGTATCCCGATGTGGTCAGACCACGCAAGCGCGGCGAAGGAGAACCCGGACCGCGGGCCGACGAGCGCTCAGCCCAGGCGTCCGCCGGACTCGGTGAGGTAGCAGGTTCCGCACAGCGACTCGTAGGTCGTGACCTCGGGCGCGGTGTCCCCCGATGCGCCCTCGTCGATCGCGACCTGATCGCCGTCGAAGACGAAGCGACCCCCCACGACGCGGCCGTTGAAGACGGCCTTCCGCCCGCAGCGGCAGATCGTCTTGAGCTCCTCGAGCGAATGCGCGATGGCGAGCAGACGGGCTGAGCCTGGGAAGGCGTGCGTCCGGAAGTCGTTGCGGATGCCGTAGGCGAGCACCGGGATGCCCTCCTCCACCGCGATGCGGAACAGGTCGTCGACCTGTTCCGGGGTCAGGAACTGCGCCTCGTCGATGAGCAGGCAGGCGATGTCGCCGCCCTGGGCGCGCGCCTCAGCGCGGTGGCGCAGGAAGATCTCGCGCGCGTCGTCGGCGGGCGCCACGAGGAAGTCGACCTCGCGGGTCATCCCCAGACGGCTCGAGATCTCGGAGGCGCCCTTGGTGTCGATCGCCGGCTTGGCGAGCAGCACCCGCTGCCCCCGCTCCTCGTAGTTGTACGCGGCCTGCAGGAGGGCGGTGGACTTGCCCGAGTTCATCGCCCCGAAGCGGAAGTAGAGCTTCGCCACGACGCGTCTCAGGCGTTGATGCCGAGGGCGGTCGCCGTCTGCGACGTCGCCTCCTGCGCCAGCGCCGCGTCTTCGTTCAGCTGCTGGCCGAACGTCGGGATCAGCTCGCGCAGCCGGGGCTCCCAGCCGAGGAACTCGTCGGGGAAGCACGTCTTGAGCAGGTTGAGCATGATCGGCACCGCGGTCGACGCACCCGGCGAAGCACCGAGGAGACCCGCGATCGACCCGTCGCCGGCGGCCACGACCTCCGTGCCGAACTGCAGCACGCCGCCCTTCTTCGGATCCTTCTTCATGACCTGCGCACGCTGACCGGCGTTGATGAGCGTCCAGTCCTCGTCTTTCGCGGTCGGCATGAAGGTGCGCAGGCTGTCGACCTTCTTGCGGTGGTTCTTCATCAGCTCGCCGACGAGGTAGGTGATCAGATCCGGGTTGGCGAACGCGACGCGCAGCATGGGCCACAGGTTGTGCGTGCGCACCTGCGTGACGATGTCGAGCATCGAACCGTTCTTGAGGAACTTGGGGCTGAACGTCGCGAACGGCCCGAACATCAGCGAGGCCTCACCGTCGACCACCCGCGTGTCGAGGTGCGGCACCGACATCGGCGGCGCCCCGACGGACGCCTGCGAGTACACCTTCGCCTTGTGCTGGGCGACGATCTTCGGATCGCTCGTCTTGAGGAACTGGCCGCCGATCGGGAAGACGCCGTAGCCCTTGATCTCGGGGATGCCGGAACGCTGCAGCAGCTTGAGCGCCCATCCCCCGGCGCCGACGAAGACGAATCGCGCCTTGATCTCGCTCGGCGTGCGGCCGACGGTCGTACGGTAGCCGACCTTCCACAGGCCGTCCTTCTGGCGCTTGAGCGAGCGCACCTCGCAGTTGGTGCGGAGGTCGACGCCCGAGCTGGTCAGGTGACCGAAGAGCTGATGCGTGAGCGCGCCGAAGTCGACATCCGTGCCGGCGGGCACGCGGGTGGCCGCGAAGGGCTCGCCCTTGCGTCGCTTCTGCATGAGCAGCGGCGCCCACTGGTTGATGACCCGCGAGTCCTCGCTGTACTCGATGCCCGCGAACAGCGGCTGCTCCTTGAGCACCTCGTAGCGCTCCCGGAGGTACGCGACATCCTTCTCCCCGCGCACGAAGGTCATGTGCGGGGTGGCGTTGATGAAGGTGGAGGGCTCGTCCAGCACGCCCCGCTCGACGAGCGACGACCAGAACTGACGGCTCTGCTGGAACTGCTCGTTGATCGACACGGCCTTGGCGGGATCCAGCGGACCGTTGCCCTGCGGCATGTAGTTCAGCTCGCAGAGCGCGGCATGCCCGGTTCCCGCGTTGTTCCACGGGTTCGAGCTCTCCTGCGCCACGTCGGAGAGTCGCTCGAAGGCGACGATCTTCCACTCCGGCTGCAGCTCGTGCAGCAGGGTACCCAGGGTGGCGCTCATGATGCCACCGCCGATCAGGACGACATCGACTGTTTCGGTCACCACGACAGTCTAGTTCGCGTGCGCGACCGGGCCGACCATCGGGGCCGACCCGGTCAGACCGCTTCCGCATCGCGGGGATGCGGCGGGGCTATCGCCCGCTGGGGGCGACGGGCCTCAGACGTGGGCGCCGAGACGCTCCGCCACGATCTCGGCGATCTGCACCGCGTTCAGCGCAGCGCCCTTGCGCAGGTTGTCGTTGCTGACGAAGAGCACGAGGCCCTTGCCCTCCGGTGCGGACTGGTCGGCGCGGATGCGACCGACGAAGCTGGGGTCCTTGCCGGCCGCCTGCAGCGGGGTGGGCACCTCTTCGAACACGACTCCCGGGGCCGCGGAGAGCAGCTCGGTGGCGCGCTCCGGCGTGATGTCGTTCGCGAACTCCGCGTGGATCGACAGGGAGTGACCGGTGAAGACCGGCACGCGCACGCACGTGCCCGCGACGCGGAGGTCGGGGAGCTCGAGGATCTTACGGCTCTCGTTGCGGAGCTTCTTCTCCTCGTCCGTCTCGTTGTCGCCGTCGTCGACGAGGTTGCCGGCGAACGGGATGACGTCGAACGCGATGGGGGCCACGTACTTCTCGGGCTGGGGGAAGTCGACCGCCGAGCCGTCGTGCACGAGGCGCAGCGTGTCGCCCTGGGCGAGGACTCCCTCGACCTGACCGAGCAGCTCCTCGGCGCCGGCGATTCCCGAGCCGGAGACGGCCTGGTAGGTCGAGACGATGAGCCGCTCGAGACCCGCCTCGGCGTGCAGCACCTTGAGCACCGGCATCGCCGCCATGGTGGTGCAGTTCGGGTTGGCGATGATGCCCTTCGGACGCTCGTCGATGGCGTGCGGGTTCACCTCGCTGACGACCAGCGGTACCTCGGGGTCCATCCGCCAGGCGGACGAGTTGTCGACGACGACCGCGCGGGCCTCGGCGAACCGGGGGGCGTAGGCGCGGCTGGCGGTGGCGCCGGCCGAGAAGAGGGCGATGTCGATGCCCGCGGCATCCGCCTTCTCGACGTCTTCGACGACGACCGTCGTGCCGCCGAAGTCGAGCGCGGTGCCCGCGGAACGCGCCGAGGCGAACAGCCGCAGCTCGCGGATCGGGAAGGACCGCTCGGCGAGAATCTGACGCATCACGGTGCCCACCTGGCCGGTGGCGCCGACGATGGCGACGGAGAGTCCTGATTCGGAGATGCGGGTCATGAGATGTTCCTTGGCGTCGTGCGATACAGCAAGAGAGGCTTCGGGCACGGCGTCGGGGATGCGGATGCCGCGCCTGGCGCCGATGTCAGGGTTTCGGCGAGTCTACCGTCTCGCCCGGACGCATCGATCCGTCAGCGACCGGTACCCGCATGCACGACGGCCTCGGAGTCGCCGTCGAGACCGTAGGCGGTGTGCACGGCCCTGGCCGCCTCGACGAGGTCGCTGCCGCGGAGCACGACGGAGATGCGGATCTCGGACGTCGAGATCATCTCGATGTTGATGCCGCCGGCGGACAGGGCCTCGAACAGCACCGCCGAGACGCCGGAATGCGTGCGCATGCCCGCGCCGACGACCGACAGCTTGCCGATCTGGTCGTCGTGGATGAGGTTCTGGAAGCCGACCTCGATCTGGTCGCCCGCGAGCGCCTTCAGTGCGGCAGCGGCATCCGCCTTGGGCACCGTGAAGGAGATGTCGGTGCGGCCCGTGGCCGACACGTTCTGCACGATCATGTCGACGTTCGCCCCGGACTTCGCCACGATCTTGAAGATCTCGGCGGCCTTGCCCGGCACGTCCGGCACCCCGGCGACCGTGATCTTGGCCTGGCTCAGATCGGTGGCGACACCGGCGACGATCGGTTCTTCCATGACTGCTCCCTCGGCTTCGCGGGGGCTCTTCATGCCCTCGCCCAGAACATAGGTGCCCTCGGCCGACGAGAACGACGACCGGGCGTGGATGAGGACGCCGTGACGGCGTGCATATTCGACGGCGCGGATGTAGAGCACCTTGGCGCCGTTCGCCGCCAGCTCCAGCATCTCCTCGCTCGAGACGTGATCGAGTTTCTGCGCCGTCGGGATGATGCGGGGGTCGGAGGTGAAGATGCCGTCGACGTCGCTGTAGATCTCGCACACGTCGGCCTTGAGCGCCGCGGCGAGGGCGACCGCGGTGGTGTCCGATCCGCCGCGTCCGAGCGTGGTGATGTCGCGGGTGTCGCGGTTGAACCCCTGGAACCCGGCGACGATGACGATCGCCCCCTCGTCGAGCGCCTCGCGCAGGCGGATCGGGGTGACGTCGACGATGCGCGCCGCGCCGTGCTGCGAGTCGGTGATCATGCCCGCCTGGCTGCCCGTGAACGAGCGCGCCTCGAAGCCCATCGAGTGGATGGCCATCGCCAGCAGCGCCATCGAGATGCGCTCTCCGCTGGAGAGCAGCATGTCGAGCTCGCGCGGGGCGGGGATCGGCGCGACCTCACCGGCGAGGTCGAGCAGCTCGTCCGTCGTGTCTCCCATGGCGCTGACCGCGACCACGACGTCGTGCCCGGCACGGCGGGTGTCGACGATGCGCTTGGCGACGCGCTTGATGCTCTCTGCGTCGGCGACGGATGAGCCGCCGTACTTCTGCACGATGAGGGCCACGTTCACTCCTGGGGGACGTCGGGCGGATCCGCCCTCGGCCATTCTACGATCGGCGCGTATGCTCCACCGCGCATGTGACGGCGTTCGAGGCGACGCATCAGAGCGGCGCGGGGGGCGGGACGGCCGGGGCCTGCGGGCGCAGCCGGCCACCGGTCGCGGCGAACCAGCATCCGGCGATGACCAGCGGGAAGCCGAGGAGCAGGCCGGGCGTGAGCGGCTCCGCCAGCACGAGCGCTCCCAGCACGATCGCGACGATGGGATTCAGGTAGGTGAACAGCGGCGCCCGCACCGGTCCGACCTCGCGGATGAGCGCGAAGAACGCCAGGAACGCGACGGCGGTGCAGACGACGGCGAGCACGACGAGCGCCACCACCGAGGCGGCTGTGGGCACCCGGTGCTGGGTCAGGAGGGCGATCGGCAGGTAGAGGATGCCGATCATCAGCAGCGAGAGCGTGATGGTGCCGAGCGAGGGCACGTCGGCGAGACGGCGGGTGACGATGAACGGCGCCGTCGCATAGAGCACGGCCACGAGCAGCACTTCGGCCGCGGCGAACAGGCTCACGTCGCCGCCGACGAGGCCGGGACCCGCGACGACGATCGCCACGCCGACGAATCCGACCAGCAGACCGATCGCCCGCGCCGGACGCAGCACCCCACGGTCGCCACCGCCGAGGGCGATGAGAGCACCGAACAGCGGCACCGTGGCCACGAGCAGCCCGGTCATTCCCGAGGGCAGCGTCATCTCGGCGTGGCCGAGCAGCAGGAACGGTCCGGCCATCTCGACCAGGCCGAACGCCAGCACCCACGGCCAGTGCCGCCACGCCGCACGCAACGCCCCGCTGCGCAGGGCGAACGGCAGCAGCAGCACTGCCGCGATGAGCGTGCGACCGGCGACGATGGCCGGCGGCGACAACGACTCGACCGCGACGCTGATGAAGAGATAGGGCACGCCCCAGAGCGCCGCCATCGCGCCAAACAGCAGCCACCCGCGCCGGGTGAGGCCGCCGGCGTTCATCGCCGGACCGCCGGGGCGCTCACAGGACGCGTCGTCCCTCGAAGGCCCGCCCGAGCGTCACCTCGTCGGCGTACTCGAGGTCGCCGCCGACGGGCAGGCCGGACGCGAGCCGCGACACGGTGATCTGCATGGTGGTCAGCAGCCGGCTGAGGTAGCTCGCGGTCGCCTCGCCCTCGAGGTTCGGGTTGGTGGCGAGGATGACCTCCTGCACCGTGCCGTCGGCGAGACGGCCCATGAGCTGGGCGATGCGGAGGTTGTCCGGTCCGATCCCGGCGATCGGGCTGATCGCGCCCCCGAGCACGTGGTAGAGCCCGCGGAATTCGCGGGTGCGCTCGATCGCGGCGACGTCCTTGGCGTCTTCGACCACGCAGATCAGCGTCTGGTTGCGCCGGGGGTCGCGGCAGATCGCGCAGCGTTCCTGCTCGGCGACGTTGCCGCAGATCTCGCAGAAGCGCACGCGCACGCGGATCTCGGTCAACAGCTCCGCCAGCCGGGCGACGTCGAACGTCGGCGTCTGCAGGATGTGGAAGGCGATGCGCTGCGCCGACTTGGGTCCGATGCCGGGCAGGCGGCCGAACTCGTCGATCAGCTCTTGAACGATTCCGTCGTACATCAGGCGAACCTCGTGGGGGGCTCATAGGGCTCTTCGCGCAGGAACGTCGCGCCGAGCACCTGGCGGATCACGGCTTCCCCGTATCTCTGCACGCCGCCTCCCCCGGGGGCGCGCTCGGTCGTGCGGGGGGCGGCAGCATCGGCCATCGTGCGGCGGGCGGGAGCCGCTGCAGGAGCCGATGCGGAAGCCGGGGAGGGCGCCGACGCG
>DAMDKH010000006.1:0-34670 GCA_032099965.1 Microbacterium sp. | reverse complement strand
AGATGCTCGGGGATGAGGGTGCGCAACGCATCGGCATCCCGCGCGGCCATCGCCTCGTAGATGACACGATGCTCCTCGGCCATCGCCGTGAGATCGTCGTGCTGACCGAACAGCCACTGCAGCCGGGTGAGGAAGACGCTGATCAGCTCGTTCAGCATGTCGTTGCCGGCGAGGCGCGCGGCGACCTCGTGGAACTCCCCCCCGGCGATGCGCGCCCCCTCGGCGTCGCCGTCGCGGGCGGCCGCGTTCTCCGCCTCGAGGATCGCCCGCATCCGCGCGATCCCCTCCTCATCGTGACGCTCGGCGGCGAACACGAAGATGAGCGTCTCGATGGCCTCCCGCACCTCGGCGAAGTCTTGGATGTCCTGCTGGGTGAACTCCCGCACCACGGCCCACGTGCGCGGCCGGGCGACGACCACGCCTTCCGCGACGAGCGACCGGATGGCCTCCCGCACCGGCAGGCGGGAGACGTTCAGCTCTGCGGCGATGTCTCGCTCGATCAGACGGGATCCGGGCGCACGTCGACCCAGCACGATGTCGGCGCGCAGGATGCGCGTCACTCGGGCCGACTCCAGTTCGCCGGCCGGGCCCACCCCCGTCATCGTCGAATTGTCGCACTCGACACGAAGTTTCGCCAGTGTGTGGTATCCCACGATTCGGTCACGGTGCCGCAGCCCCGACACGCGGGCCCGGACGACGACGAGCGCGGAGGCTCTCGCACTCCGCGCTCGTCGTCCGCCCGCAGGGACCGGACCGTTCGCCCGCTCGGGCGGGCACATCCGCTCAGGGCAGACGGTTCGCCTTCGCGAGGTTCGCCTCCAGCTCCGCGGCATCCTGACGGACGCCGTAGGCGGGGCGGTCGCGCTCGACGCGCCACGACTCGCTCAGCGGGCCGATGTTGACCGTGTCGAAGCCCAGTTCGTCGTAGAAAGCGGTCACGAACGCCACGGCTTCGGCGTCGTCGCCCGCCGTGGCCAACGCCCGGCGGCCCGGGGTGCCGGCGGGGCTGCCGTCGGTGGTGATCTCGGCGGCGTTGATGTGGTTGAACGCCTTGGCGATGCGCGACGTCGGCAGGTGCTTCTGCACGATCTCCGACGTCGTCGTCTCGCCCTTGTCGAGCGCATCGATGTGTCCGTCGCGCTCGAAGTAGTAGTTGTTCGTGTCGAGCACGATCTTGCCGGCGAGCGCCTCCGCCGGCAGCTGGTCGACCGCCTTCAGCGGCACCGTGACGACGACGACATCGCCGGCGACCGCCGCCTCGACCGCCGTGCCGGCCGTGGCCTTCGGACCCAGTTCGTCGATGAGTCCGGCGAGGGTCTCGGGTCCGCGCGAGTTGGCGATGACGACGTCATAGCCCGCGGTGAGGGCCGCACGCGCGACCTGCGAGCCGATGTTTCCTGCTCCGATGATTCCGATAGTGGTCATGCAGAGAGGGAACGCCCGTCGTCGGCACGTATTCCCCGACGACGCCGGGGCGCCTCAGAGGGACTTGCGCAGCGCGTCCTCGGCGGCGACCCACGCGAGCATGGCGCACTTCACCCGCGCCACGTACTTCGACACCCCGCCCAGGGCCGCCGCGTCGCCGAGCAGCTCCTCGTCGGGTTCGATCCTTCCGCGCGACCGCATCGCCTCACGGAACGCGGCGATGCGCACCTCGAGGTCGTCGGCCGTGAGCCCTTCGGCGAGCTCCGCCAGCAGCGAGGCCGACGCCTGCGAGATCGCGCAGCCGTGCCCCTCCCAGGCGATGGCCTCGACCGTGCCGTCGCCGGCGCGGTGCACCTGCACCGTCACCTCGTCGCCGCAGGTCGGATTGACCTGATGCGACTGTGCCGCGATCTCCCCGCGCAGACCGAAACCGTGCGGGGTGCGGGAATGGTCGAGGATCAGCTCCTGGTACAGGTTCTGCAGGTCACCGGATGTCATGCGCGCACTCCGAAGAAGTCGATGGCCGCGGCGACGCCGTCGATGACGGCGTCCACCTCGGCGTCGGTCGTGTAGAGATAGGTGCTCGCCCGGGTCGACGACGTGACGCCGAGCCGACGATGCAGCGGCTGGGCGCAGTGGTGTCCGACGCGCACGGCGATCCCCTGGTCGTCGAGGAACTGCCCCACATCGTGGGAGTGGATGCCGGCGACGTCGAAGCTCGCCAGCCCCACCCGCGGCAGGTCGATCCCGGCGCCGAGCACCCGCACGCCGTCGATGCCGCCCAGCCCGTCGAGCAGGCGCGCGCCGAGCAGGGCCTCGTGCGCGGCGATGCGCGGCATCCCCACCGCCTGCAGATAGTCGACGGCCGCGGCGAGCGCGATCGCCTGCGACACCCGCTGCGTTCCCGCCTCGAACCGCTGGGGCGGGATCCGCCGGTGAGGAAGGGGGGCATGATCTCGAGCAGCTCGCGCCGCCCGTACAGCGCTCCGATGCCGCTCGGCCCCAGCATCTTGTGACCGGAGAGCACCGCGAAGTCGACGTCGAGAGCGTGCACGTCGAGCGGAAGGTGCGGGGCCGACTGGCACGCGTCGAGGAGCACGAGCGCCCCCACCTCGCGCGCCCGGGCCACGATGCGCTCGACCGGGTTGATGACGCCGAGCACGTTCGAGACGTGCGTCACCGCCACGATGCGCGCCCGCTCGGTGACGTGCGTGGAGAGCTCGTCGAGGCGCAGCGCTCCCTCGTCGTCGAGGGGGATCACGCGCAGAGTGGCCCCCGTGCGCGCCGCCAACTCCTGCCACGGGATGAGGTCGGCGTGGTGCTCCATCTCGGTGGTGACGATCTCGTCTCCCGCGCGCAGCCGCAGAGGCGCGGCGGCCTCTCCCCCACGCCCCAGCGAGGCGTTGGACAGGGCGTAGGCCACGAGGTTGATCGCCTCGGTGGCGTTCGAGGTCCAGACCACCTCGTCGTCGTCGGCGCCGATGAAGCGGGCGACGGTCGACCGGGCGTCCTCGAACATCTCCGTCGCCTCGGCCGCGAGGGTGTGGGCGCCGCGGTGCACGGCGGAGTTGAACCGGGTCGCGAAGTCGCGCTCGGCGTCGAGCACCGCGAAGGGTCGCTGCGACGTCGCCCCCGAGTCGAGGTAGGCCAGCGGATGCCCGTTCACCTCGGTCGAGAGGATCGGGAAGTCGGCGCGGAGCCGCCGCACCTCGTCGTCGCTCAGCGGAGTGGCCGGGGCGGTGACGGGCGCAGTGCTCATCCTTCTAGCTTCTCACCCCGTGCGAGGCAACGGCTCCGCACCTGTGTCGATCACGGCCGCGGACTCCGGCGGAAGGGTGACGCGTGCGGCGTCGATCCCGATGTCCGCCGTGGCCAGGAGCATCCGCGCGTCGTCGCCGACCTCGAACACGGCGGTCTCCGCCGACAGGTTGACGAGCACCGACACCGGGCCGCGGTCGATGCGCAGCACGCGCTGGTCGGGAGCGCCGGCCGAGGCGGAGGCACTCACCTCGACCGTCACCCGGTTGCGGGTCATGTCGGGCTCGGTCAGCTCCGCGCGCTCACGGCGCAGGGTGAGGAGATCGCGGTACAGCGTCCGCAGCCGCGCGTGCACCGGGGCGTCGAGCTCGGCCCAGTCGAGGTGCGAGCGCTCGAAGGTCGCCGGATCCTGCGGGTCGGGCACCTGATCGCGGTCCCACCCCATGCGCTCGAACTCGGCGATCCGCCCCTCCGCGGTCGCCGCACCCAACTCGGGTTCGGGGTGCGAGGTGAAGAACTGCCAGGGCGTGGAGGCCCCCCATTCCTCGCCCATGAAGAGCATCGGCGTTCCGGGGGCGGTGAGGGTGAGCACCGCGGCGACGGCGAGCCGGTCGGCCGACAGCGTCTGCGACAGCCGGTCGCCGGCGGCGCGGTTGCCGATCTGATCGTGATCCTGCGCGAACGTCACGAGACGCCAGGCGGGAACGGTGTCGGGGATCGGGGCTCCGTGCGGTCGGCCGCGGAACGACGAGAACGTGCCGTCGTGGAAGAACCCGCTGCGCGTCACCTTGGCGAGGGCGTCCGCCGCGGCGAAGTCCTCGTAGTAGCCGACGGTCTCGCCGGTGAGGGCGACATGCGCGGCGTGGTGCCAGTCGTCGGACCACTGGGCGGTGAGACCGTAGCCGCCCGCCTCGCGGGGGAGGATGAGGGTCGGGTTGTTCATGTCCGACTCGGCGACCAGCGTCAGCGGCCGGTTCTGCTGCGCGGAGAGCGCGTCCACCCGCTCCGACATCTCCTGCAGGATGTGCAGCGGCTGCTCGTCGCGCAGGGCGTGCACGGCATCGAGGCGCAGGCCGTCGACGTGGTAGTCGCGCAGCCACATCACGGCGTTCTCGACGATGTAGTCGCGCACCGCGCGCTCGTCGAGGTTCACCGAGTCGCCCCAGGTGTTGCGGTCGCCGTCGCGCAGGTATTCGCCGAACTCCGGCAGGTAGTTGCCGCTCGGACCGAGGTGGTTGTAGACGACGTCCTGGATGACGGCGAGGCCGCGGGCGTGCGCCGCGTCGACGAGCCGCTGATACCCGGCGGGTCCGCCGTACTGCTCGTGCACCGCATACCAGAGCACGCCGTCGTATCCCCAGTTCCACGTGCCGTTGAAACCGTTGACCGGCAGCAGCTCGATGTGCGTGATCCCGAGGTCGACGAGGTGCTCGAGCCGCTCGATGAGCGCATCGAACGTGCCCTCCGGGGTGAACGTGCCGACGTGCAGTTCGTAGATCACGCCGCCGGCGAGCTGCCGTCCCGTCCACGCGTCGTCGGTCCAGGCGAAACCGGTGGGGTCGAAGGCCGCCGACGCGTGGTGCACGCCGTCGGGCTGGCGGCGGGATCGGGGGTCGGGACGCAGCGCGTCACCGTCGCCGAGCACGAAGCCGTACCGGTCGCCGTCACCGAGCGCGACATCGGCCGCCCACCAGCCGTCGGACGACGCCGACATCTCGGTGTCGTCGATCGTCGTGCCGTCGTCGGTCACACGGCGCAGGCGCAGTCGTTGCGCGCGGGGCGCCCATACCTCGATCATCGTGCCTCCACCAGAAGCGCCACCGGATACGTGTCGAGCAGGTCGGCCAGGCGCACGGGGCCTGGCTCGATGCGACGGCCGGTGAGCAGGTCGGTCGCCGGGACGTCCGGGCGCATGAGCAGCGTGTCGCCCCATCCGCCTCGACGGTCGAGCCCGACCGGGAGCCGGGTCGCGACCACCGTGACGCCTCCGCGGTCGACGGCGACGGCGTGCGCGGAGGCCTCACCCTCGACGACGGCCGGGCGGTAGACGGAGAACAGCTCCGGGTTGTCTCGACGCAGTCGGAGCGCGCGCGAGGTCACGAGCATCTTCACCAGCCCCGAGTCGTCGATGGCGGGGAGGTCTCCGCGCTTGACGTCTTTGTCGAGACGCCGCAGCAGCTTGGCGTTCGCGGCGAAGTCGACCGGCCGACGGTTGTCGGGGTCGACGAGCGAGAGGTCCCACCGCTCGCTGCCCTGGTACACGTCGGGCACGCCGGGTCCGGTGAGCTGCAGCAGCTTCGCGGCGAGCGAGTTGGAGCGGCCGAAGCCCACGATCTCGTCGACGAACGCCTCGATGGTGGCGCGGGCGTCACCGTTCGCGGCCTCGGCGATCGCGGCGATCCCCTTCTCGAACTCCTCGTCCGGGTGCTGCCAGCCGGTGCCCTCCGCCGCTTCGCGTGCCGCCTTCAGCCCGTAGGCGTGCAGGCGCTCCGAGGGGATCGGCCAGGCACCCACGGCCGCCTGCCAAAGCATCGCGTCGAGCGGCCCGTGTCCGGTCGATGCGACGGCGCGCAGGTCGGTGAGCACCTCGGCCCAGCGGTCGGGCATCTCGGCGAGCACCGCCAGGCGGGCGCGCACGTCCTCCGACCGCTTCGTGTCGTGCGTCGACAGCGTGGTCATGGAGTGCGGCCAGGATGCCAGCCGGCTCTGCTGCGCGGCGTGGAACTGCTCGACCGTCAGCGCGGGGATGGACGGGTCTCCGCCGACCTCCGTGAGCGTGCCGAGGCGCGTGTACCGGTAGAAGGCGGTGTCTTCCACGCCCTTCGCCATGACCGCGCCGCTGAGCTGCTGGAAGCGCTCGGCGATCTCGGTGGTGGGGTCGGCGAGCAGCGTGCCCAGTTCGGCGATCGAGGACGCGAGGTCGGGGCGCTGACGCGCGGCCTCGGCGAGCGCCTCGTCGAGGTGCTCGCGCCCGGCGGGCAGGTAGGAGCGGTAGACGGGGAAGGCAGCGACGATCTCGGCCAGGGCGTACCGCGCGTCGACCACGCCGTAGGGCAGGGTGTGCACGAGACGCCGCACCTCGGACTGCAGGATCGTCTCGGCGATCATGCGCTTGGTGCCGCGGATGAGATCGTGCCAGTCGAGCGCCTCGGGGAGACCCGTCTCGGCACGCAGGCGGGCATCGAGCGCGTCGAGCTCCGCGACGCCCTGCGGGTCGACGAGCACCCGGTCGATCTCGACGAGCGCGTCGTACCCGGTGGTCCCGTCGGTGCGCCACCAGTCCGGCAGCGACTCCCCCGGTTCGAGGATCTTCTCGACCAGCGTGTACGCCCCGCCCGTGGCGTCGGCGAGACGCTCGAGGTAGGCGCCCGGCTCGGACAGGCCGTCCGGGTGGTCGACGCGCAGACCGTCGGCGAGGCCGTCGGTGATCCAGCGCACGATCTCGCGGTGCGACTCGGCGAAGACGTCGGGCAGCTCCACCCGGATGCCGGCGAGCTCCGAGACGGCGAAGAAGCGACGGTAGTTGAGCTCGGTGTTCTGGTCTTCCCAGAACCGCAGGTCGAAGTTCTGCGCTGCGAGCAGAGCAGGCAGGTCGCCCGCGAGCACGCCGGTGCCCGGGGCGAGCGGCAGGACGTGCTCGAAGTACGACAGCGTGCCGTCTGGAGCGTCGTCCTGGGGCGTGATGTCGACCACGAGATCGCCCGACGCGATCACCTCGTCGGGCTGCGCGCCGAGGATCGCGAGACGCACCTTGTCGTCACCGCGGCGCCAGTCGATGTCGAACGCGAGGGCGTGGCGCGACGACCGCCCCAGCCGGAGCACGTCCCACCACCACGGGTTCTCGCGCGGCACGGCGACGCCCACGTGGTTCGGCACGATGTCGATGAGGATGCCGAGGTCTTTCGCCCGGGCGGCCTCGACGAACCGCTCCAACCCCTCGGCCCCGCCGCGGGCGGGGTCGATGCGGGAGTGGTCGACGACGTCGTATCCGTGATCCGACCCCGGGGTGGCGGCGAGGATCGGCGAGAGGTACGCCCACGAGGCGCCGAGCGCCGACAGGTAGCCGGTGACGTCGGCGGCCTCGTCGAGCGGGAACCGCGAGGTGATCTGGAGGCGATAGGTCGACAGAGGCCGACGGGTCATGCGGTTTCCTCGGTGGTCGGGGCGGGAGCATCCGCCGCGTCTGCGGCACTGCCCGCCTGCTGCTCGGACTGCGCCCGCAGCGACGCCTCGACGGAGTCGTCCGGCTCGGGCTCGGCCTCGGCGCTCTCCCGCAGCACCAGCATGGCCTGGGCATCCAGGGGCAGCGTGGACTTCGGGGCGAGCGGCTCGTCGTGACGAAGCTCACCGGTGGTGTCGATCGCGATCTCCCAGCCGGCGCCGTGGCGACGGTCGGGGATGACGAGCTCGACGGGCGCGTCGCCGCTGTTGAAGTAGACGAGGAAGTTCACGTCGCTCACCGCGCGGCCCCGCACATCCTTCTCGCGGATGCCCTTGCCGTTGAGGAACATGCCCACCGAGAGCCCGAAGCCGGAGTCCCAGTCCTCGGGCTTCATGCGTCGACCGTCGGGGCGCAGCCAGACGACGTCGGGAGCGCGCCCGCCGTCCTCGTCGCGCACGGGCCGGCCGTCGAAGAACCGACTGCGTCGGAACGTCGGGTGGTCGTGCCGCAACCGTGAGACGGCCGCGGTGAACTCCACGAGCGGCAGGTCGGCCGACTCCCAGTCGACCCACGTGATCTCGTTGTCCTGCGCGTAGCCGTTGTTGTTGCCGCCCTGCGTGCGACCCAGCTCGTCGCCGTGCGCGATCATCGGCACGCCCTGCGAGAGCAGCAGCGTGGCGAGGAAGTTGCGCTGCTGGCGGGCCCGGCGGCGGTTGACGTCGGCGTCGTCGGTCGGTCCTTCCACACCGTTGTTCGACGAGCGGTTGTGCGATTCGCCGTCGTTGTTGTCCTCGCCGTTGGCCTCGTTGTGCTTCTCGTCGTACGACACGAGGTCGCGCAGCGTGAAGCCGTCGTGGGCGGTGACGAAGTTGATCGACGCGACGGGGCGCCGGCCGGAGTGCTCGTAGAGGTCGGCGGAACCGGTGAGGCGCGACGCGAACTCGCCCAGCGCCTGCGGCTCCCCGCGCCAGAAGTCGCGCACCGTGTCGCGGTACTTGCCGTTCCACTCGGTCCACTGCGGCGGGAAGTTGCCCACCTGGTAGCCGCCGGGACCGACGTCCCACGGCTCGGCGATGAGCTTGACCTGCGACACGATCGGATCCTGCTGCACGAGCTCGAAGAAGGCCGCCAGACGGTCGACGTCGTAGAACTCGCGGGCCAGGGTCGACGCCAGGTCGAAGCGGAATCCGTCGACGTGCATCTCGGTGACCCAGTAGCGCAGCGAGTCCATGATGAGCTGCAGCGCATGCGGGTTGCCGGCGTTCAGGCTGTTGCCGGTGCCGGTGTAGTCGGTGTAATACCGCTTGTCCTCTTCCAGGCGGTAGTAGGCCTGGTTGTCGATGCCGCGCAGCGACAGCATGGGCCCCATGTGGTTGCCCTCGGCGGTGTGGTTGTAGACCACGTCGAGGATGACCTCGATGCCCGCCTCGTGCATGGCGCGCACCATGGCCTTGAACTCCTGCACCTGCTGGCCCTGGTCGCCGTTGGCCGCGTAGTCGTTGTGCGGCGCGAAGAACGCGAGGGTGTTGTAGCCCCAGTAGTTCGACAGACCCTTGTCCTGCAGCACCGAGTCGTTGATGAACTGGTGCACGGGCATCAGCTCGATGGCCGTGACGCCGAGGCGCTGGAGGTGGTCGATGATCGCCGGATGGGCGATGCCGGCGTACGTGCCGCGCATCTCTTCGGGGATCTCCGGATGACGCACCGTGAGGCCCTTCACGTGGGCTTCGTAGATCACGGTCTGCGCATACGGCGTCTTGAGGGGACGGTCGCCGCCCCACTCGAAGAACGGGTTGACGACGACGCCCTTGGCCATCGCGGCGGCGGAGTCGTCGTCGTTGCGGGAATCGGGGTCGCCGAACTCGTAGCCGAACAGCGACTGCCCCCAGTCGATGTCGCCCGATACCGCCTTGGCGTACGGGTCGAGCAGCAGCTTGTTCGGGTTGAAACGCTGCCCCTCCGTCGGCTCGTAGGGGCCGTGCACGCGGTAGCCGTAGAGCTGCCCTGGCTGCACGGTGGGCAGGTACCCGTGCCAGACGAAGGCGTCGACCTCGGTCAGCTCGACGCGCTCCTCGTTGCCGTCTGCGTCGAAGAGGCACAGCTCCACGCGCTCGGCGCATTCGCTGAACAGGGCGAAGTTGGTGCCCTGTCCGTCATAGGTCGCACCCAGGGGGTACGGGGTTCCGGGCCAGATCTCGCGGGTCATGCGGAGATCTTAGAGCGCCGCGCCGACACGACGTGGTCGATGACCGTGTCGATGGCGTGGTGGAAGTCGTGCACCTGCGCGATCTCGCACGCCTGCGGATACGGGTCCCCGACGTAGCAGACGAACAGCGGGGGGACCGACTCGACGTAGCCCACGGGCCCGTCGATGAGCACGACGTAGCGATCGAGGTCGACGCGCTCGTAGGTCGGAGCGGCAGGGGCCGCAGGGGTCTCGGACGCCGTCTCGGCGGGTGCCGCCGCGGGCGCCTCCGCGAGGCTGGTCTTGCCGTTCCCGCAGTCGGAGCCCTCAGGTGTACGGATCTGTGCAGTCATGATGGGGCTCCTCTGATTCGGTTGGTGTCCCCACGCTAGAGAGAGGAACCGATCCCGAGAACGCCATTGCCACATCGGTATACCAGCGGCTACTATCGTTGGCCCCACCGCGCGGCGGAGTTCGACGCCGGAGATGCACGAAGAGCGCCCGGCCGCCTCACCCGACGCGGACCACCGGCTGCCGCAGGATCGTGCGCAGCCGGGCCGGGGCGACGCGGCGGAGGTCGCTCAGGTAGATCTCGTGGTGCCGCCCGGAGAAGGCGAGACCGTTCTCCGGGAGGAAGCGATGGTGCAGCTCCTCCAGCACGGGCCCCTCGTCGTCGAACGGCCCGACGTGGAGAGTCTGCACGCTCAGCCCTTCGTCGAGTGACGCGAACCGCAGCGCGCCCAGCAACGGCGACGGCTCCGCCTTGCGTGCGGCGGCCTCCCTCGCGGCCTCGACCATCTCTCCGTCGACGTGATCCGGCATCATCACCATGAGCGTCCACTGCCACTGCGAGGCGTCTCGTCGGGTGGTGAACGCCGTCATGTCGTCGGCATGCCAGAGCCCCTCCAGCGGCATCACGACGGTGTCGATGCCGAGTCGGGCCCGGGCGGCGAACTTGATCCCGTAGGCGACCGGGAAGAGCGCGCCGACCGCCTGCGCGTACATCGGGGAGACGTTGGGGTCGCCTGCACCGTCGACCATCAGATACGACATGCGCGGCACGTCGACGATGCGGAACACCCCGCGCTTCGCCTGGTAGGCGTCGAGCGCCTTCTTCGGATCGATCGCCACGCGTCCTCCTCCCGCGCCCGGACGGCGCCGGGTCGCGGAAGGAGTCTCGCAAAGATCGACCGCCGCGTCGACGCCCCGTCAGAGTTCGATCGGGGGAACCGGCTCGCTCTCGGCCGCCTCGGGGTGACGGGCGAGGTTCACGACGGCGGCGATGAGTCCTCCCCAGACCGTCACCATCGCGATGATCATCATGACGATCGCCACGGGGGTCATGCGCGCTCCTCCTTCGGGGATGCCCCGAGCACGGGGTGCACACCCGTCTCGGGGTCGGGGTCGTACTGCTCCTCGTCGAGGAAGTCGTCGTACTCGGGGTCGTCCTTCGCGTGCGAACGGCTGCTCCACGGCACGAGCGACAGCAGCACGCCGATCACCACCAGCGCGATCACCATGCCCCAGCCGAACACCGACAGGAACCATCCCGGGTAGCCGCCGTACGGCTCCGAGATCTTGGCGATGAGCTCGGTGATCAGCAGGTAGCCCAGCACCAACGGCGCCAGCGCGCCCACGAGCAGCTTCCAGAGGAACCCGACGCGGAAGCTCGACCGCCGGTTGAGGTGCTCCTGCAGCACCGGGAGCTTGTGCAGCACCCAGGCGACCACCACGACCGCGACGAGGGCGACGGCCATGATGCCGAAGGCGTTGACGAAGGCATCCGCGGTGTCGAGCACCGACAACGCCGTCGTGGTCGAGAACAGCGCCATCGAGATCACGGCGAGCGGGATCGCCACCGTGAGCGTCGTGCGCAGGCGGCCCCAGCCCAACTTGTCCTGCAGGGCGGCGACGATCACCTCGAGGATCGAGATGAGGGAGGTGACACCGGCGAACACGAGGGCGCCGAAGAACAGCACGCCGATGATCGACCCTCCGGCGGCCTGCGAGACGATGGTCGGGAACGCGATGAACGCCAAGCCGATGCCCGACGAGGCGACGCCGGAGACCTCCGTGCCCTGGGCCTGGGCCATGAAGCCGAGGGCGGCGAACACGCCGATCCCCGCGAGGATCTCGAAGCCCGAGTTCGCGAACGCGACGACCAGACCCGAGCCGGTCAGATCGGTCTTGCGCTTGAGGTACGACGAGTAGGTGACCATGATGCCGAAGGCCACCGACAGCGAGAAGAAGATGTGACCGTACGCCGACGCCCAGACGGCGGGGTCGGCGAGCGCCTCCCAGTTCGGGGTGAAGAAGGCGTTCAGGCCGTCCATCGCGCCGGGGAGGAAGAGCGACTGCACGACGAGGATCGCGAACATCACCGTGAGCAGCGGCATGAGGATGAGGTTGGCGCGCCCGATGCCGCGCTTCACTCCGAGCGCCATGATGACGATGACCACGACCCAGACCACCGCGAGCGGGATGCCGACCTGCGGCACGAAGTCGGTCGAGACCCCCGTCTCGGCGACGTCGGCGGACTGGAGGAAGTCGGTGAAGAAGAAGTTCTCCTCGTTGCCCGCTCCCCACGTGAGCTGTGCGGAGAACCAGGTGTACATCGCCGCCCACGCGACGATGACGGCGTAGTAGACCGCGATGACCACGCAGATCAGCACCTGCCACCAGCCGAGGGGCTCGGCCGCCTTGTGCATTCGGCGGAACGCGAGCGGGGCGGAGCCGCGGAAGCGGTGCCCGATCGCGTAGTCGAGGAAGAGCAGCGGGATGCCGGCGGTCAGCAGCGCGCACAGGTACGGGATGAGGAACGCTCCCCCGCCGCCCTCGTAGGCGACGTAGGGGAAGCGCCAGATGTTCCCGAGTCCCACGGCCGAGCCGATCGCGGACAGGATGAAGACGTTGCGGGAGCCGAAGGCCTCGCGCTTCGGACTCTGCGTGGGTGCGGTGGGCATGCGGGAGAGATTACCGGAGACCGCGCGCTCGCACCCGGCACCCGCGCACGACGGAACCCCGGGAGCGGGTGCTCGACCTCCCGAGAACAGCCGCGCGGCGACACCGTGCGACGCCGCCCGACGATCCGGTTCAGCGGCCGAAGACCTGGACGGAGCGGATCGCGGCCCAGTTCGCCGGGGCGCCGAGTACTCTGATCCGTACGTACCTGTACGAGCCGAAGACGGAGTCGGTGTAGCGGGTGGACGCGAGGCCGGAGTGGTTCGAGAGCGTCGTCCAGTTCTGCTGATCGTTCGACCCCTGGACCCAGTAGTTCCAGGTGTCGGCGCCGTAGAACGTCGTGACCACGCCGTCGATCTCCTTCCTGCCCTGGAGGTCGATCTGCAGCCACTGGGGCTGGGACGGGCCGCTGGCGCACCAGTAGGTGTTCGCGTCGCCGTCGACCGCTTTGGCGGCGGTGTAGGAGGCGCCGTTATCGCTGGACGCCGTGGCGGGCTTACCTGCGGCGAGATCGACGGGAGCGGGCGGGCTCGCGCCGAGGGCGCCGCGGGCGATCCGGACCTCGGCGACACTGAGGTCGGGCGACGGATTGAACTCCACCCGGATCCACGGTGTCGACACGGCGGTGAACTGGGCGAGCACCGGGGCGGCCGCGACGGAGCCCGTCGCCAGGGTGGTGAGCGTGCCGTTGACGAGCCCCTGCACGGCGAACTGCGTGCCGGAGTTGGCCGTGGCCGTACCCGGGGTGATCTCGACTCGGTCGACCTGTTGCGACCGGGCGAAGTCGTAGCGCAGCCACTGCACCGTGGAGGCGGCCGGCCGCCACCCGGTGCTGAGCGAGCCGTCCCTGGTCTGGGGCGCACCGACGGCGTACCAGCGCGCCGTGGAGCTGCTGGATGCGGTCACGGCGGCGGTGGCGGCGATGTTCTGACCCACCGACGCGGCGGGGAGGTTCCCCGCCCCTCGGACGACTTCGAAGGCGTCGTGGTAGCAGATCGTGCCTGCTCTGTTGTCGCATCGGACGAAGATCTCGTGCGGACCGGCACCGAGTCCGGTCGCCGAGAAGACCGGTTTCTGGTTCTGCACCGAGGCGTTGCGCAGGCTGACCTTCCCGTAGGAGACGCCGTCGATGAACACCTCCGCCTGTTCGACTCCGTCGGGGGCGGTCCGGCTGATCCACCGCACCGCATCTCCCTCGAAGAGCGTCGACACGGTGCTGAGGTAATACGCATCCGTCTCACCGGTGCCGGCGACGAGGCCTGCGTAGCTCCCGCCGGATGCCGCGGTGTCGGCGACGGCGCGATGCCACTGCTGCCCGGTGCCGGAGTAGTCGGTGTACTCGGTGAGCAGATCGGAACTCTCGATGCGGGAGACGCCCGCGACCGGCGTCGGTGCCGGGGCGGGCTGCGCCGGCACGGGGTCGGAGGTCTGGGAGGTGCCGGCCGTCGAGTACAGGAAGTTCAGGCGGCCGTACGGCGCGGAGGTTCCGTTGCTGTAGAGGTCGGTGATGTTGCCGTCCTGGCCCCAGTTGTCCGCCCATTTGAAGGAGAGGGTGGCGGGGTCCGCAGTCAGCCCGAGTGCCGCCCGCGGGACGGCCAGCATGATCTTGTCGTTCTCGACCCGGAAGTTCACGGTGGCGACGGTCGTCCAGTTGTAGCCGCCGGCGTGCGCCTGGAGAACGTAGGTCGAGGCGGACGGGGTGGCCTTGCGGACGACGAAGTCGTACCCCGACCAGCCGTCGGTCGGGTCGCCGTCGGTGTCGAGGAACAACGTCATCCAGCGCTCCCCAGACGCGGAGATCGGGGCGGCCGTCTGCGTCATGAAGAAGAAGTTGGCGGAGTCCCTGGCGACCTTCGAGAAGGCGAAGACGTTGCGGGTGCTCTGGGTGGAGTAGTGGGCGGGCCCCGTCCCGGCATGGTCACGGTTCGTGAAGGTACTCGTCGAGGAGAGGAACTTCGGTCCGACGTTCGCCCACTGGTCGAAGCCGCCGGCGAGATCGATGGACCTCGCCGCCCCGGGGCTCATCGCCGGAGTGGTCCCCTTGTAGCGCCGGATGTTCTGGATCAGCTGCAGGTAATAGTTGTCGCCCAACAGACCCGCCGTCGGTTCCACGTCACGGCTGTACCGGTCCGAGGCGGTGTCGTAGAACGCCAGTGGGTCGCTCCGGTCGTGGTCGAGCCCCTGCCAGTTCCCGGCGCTCCACTCGTTCCACCCCTCGACGAGGACGATCTGCGGGTCCTGGGCGATGGCGAAGTCCCACTGCTCCTGGAAGTACGCCCCCGAGCGGACCGCCTCCGGAGACGGATCCTCCGCCCCGTCGTGCCACCCGCGGCCGTGCGCGCCCCCCAACCCGTACCAGGCGGTGTCGGCGAACTTGGCGGTCGCATTCGAGTTCGCCGCGACCGCGACGGTGATCTGCTCCTTCTCGCCCGCGCTGTTGTAGTTGACGTGCTGCGGGGTCTGGAAGCTGATCCAGTCCCAGCCGTTCGATGTCTGCGGCTGTTCGTTGGGCCACTGCGGGTATCGGATGGTGAAGAAGCTCGACACGGCAGCCGACGGATGGGACCCGACGATGAGCGGCTTGCCCTTGAGCTGGAACCAGGTGGTGGGGTGGCGATAGGGAGCCGAGGGCGCGTAGAACGTCGAGTACACGTCGTCCATGAAGATGGTAGAGCTGTCCGGCTGCCCCGCCCCGTTCCTGTTGTGGGTCGCCAGGGTGATCAGCGGCACGTCCCGGCCCTCGCGCTGCATCTGCTCGATGACGGTCATGAGCAGGTTGACCTGCGGGCGGAACTCACGATTGTTGGTGATGTCGACCTGGATGAAATCCACCCCCGCGTCCGCGAGCATCTGCATGTGTCTGCGGATCACCCAGGCATCGTCGCTGCGGTAGTAGCCGAACAACGGCTCGTTCCAGTACGCGAAGTGCTTCGCGTCGGGGAACAAGGAGCTGTCGTGGTCTTGAGGCGCCGATGGGTTCGCATCGACGATGGCTTGCAGATTGAAGACGTTCTTGTAGTCCGTGGCGTCGTTCTGGCCGTGCCACGGCATGTACCGCATCCCGACGAGGCGGTCGGTGCGCTCCGCCCCCACCTCGGTCGAGGTGGGGAGAGCACGACCGAGGGAATCGGCACCGGTGAGTGCGCTCCAGGTCGTCAGCTCGCTCCCGGAGCTGGCACTGCCCGCGGCGACGCCTGCCGGGACTTCGGCCTCCGCCGGCCCCGGCGGGAGGCCGACCGCGATCGTCAGGACGGCGGCGGTGAGGACGGCGAATGAGCGAAGCACGATTTCTCCTCGGAAAGCGCAGAGTCTCGAAGGGCTATGCCGACACGGGCGCGTCGGCGGCGTCCGTGCGGGCGGACGCCCGGGGACCGAACACGTCGACGACGCGTTCCAGCATGGCGGTGCCGTTCTCGAGGTCGGGAAGGAGATAGGAGCCTTCCGTCCACTCGTTCCACGCGTTGAGCGTGACCTCGCTGTACTCGTTGGGGGAGGCCGCGCAGAATTCTCGCGCGCGGCGCAGAGCGGCGGCGAACTCGTCCGGCGTGGGGTCCCAGACCGGAGGGTACGGGAGGACCTCCCGGGTGAAAGCGGCGTCTGCGGCCACTCGCGGGGAGGCATCCCATCCGACCGTGACGTTGGGATGGAAGGGGACACCCAGCTCGTCCTGATAGGCCGCGTACTGCAGGAAGACCTCCTCCGCGACGGAGTCCCACGAATCGCCCGCCGGGAAGGGACGGAGGGCGGTGTCGATGTGATGGATCCAGACGTACGAGCTCGCCGAGCGGAATCCGAGAGCGGCGACGAGCATCTCGGGGTCCTGGAGGGGAACCTCGGCGGGGAGCACGGCGAACCCCCAGACGACAGCATCGAGATGGACTCCGGGAAGACCGGCTCTGCGTGTCTCGGCGTCGAACCAGCGCAGCGCCTCGGCGGCCTCGCGCACTCCTCCCATCCCCCGCACGAACGCCCCCACCTCGTAGATGGAGAAGCGGGGCCGGCCGTCGATGAGCGTGTACCGCGGATCGGTGAAGTACGTGTCGATCACGTGGCGCGCCATCTCCTCGAACGCGCGTCGTCCGATGGCTCCGCTCTGCAAGCGGGACGGCGGCGTCACCAGGTCCTTCCTCGGGAAGATGTCGAGGAGGTCGTGGTTGGCCCACATCAGCGAGAACTCGACGCCACCGGGATTCGCCGCACGCAGATACCCCTCGTCCAGCGCGCGCTGCAGGTAGGGGCCGTCGTCGTACCAGTAGTAGTCGAAGATGAAGCCGTCGACCCCGTAGCGGTCTGCGAGGGCGATCTGCTCGGCGAACACCGCCGGATCGGCCTCATCGGGGTATCCGCCCGCCGGGACGCGGGGCTGTCGATGGCCCTCGAAGCGCGGCACGCCCGACCGCACCACGGTCCACTCGTCCCACCCGGGACCGAACCACCGTTCGTTGCGGGCATCCGCGTGATAGTCCGGGAAGTAGTACGCCAGAACCTTCGGACGGGTACTGCTGGTCATTTGATTGCTCCCTGGGAGAGGCCTTTGCGGAATGTGCGCTGCAGGGCCAGATAGAAGACGATGATCGGAATGCTGATGAGGACGTTCGCGGCGAAGACCTTGGGGGTGTCGACGAGTCTCTGACTCTGGAAGTAGGTCGGCACCTGCGTGACCACCTTGACGTCGACGTCCTGGAGGAAGAGCAGCGGAAGCAGGTACTCATTCCATGCCGCGAGGAACGTGAAGACCGCGACCACGCCGAGAATGGGGCGGCACAGGGGCAGCAGCACGCTGACGAAGGTGCGCCAGGTGCCGGCGCCGTCCAGCTTGGCCGCTTCGAACACCTCGACCGGAATGGACCTCATGTAGTTACCGCCGACGAGGAAGCCGAAGGGGATCGAGAGCGCGGTCAACGGGATGATGACCGCCCAGTAGGTGTCGAAGAGCCCGAGGCTCTGCACGAGGCTGTAGACGGGGACGACGAGCGCGACGGCGGGCATCGTCAGACCCGCCAGGACGAGCACCGTGATGACCGTGCTGCCGCGAGGACGCAGGATGGCCGTGCAGTAGGCCGCCGCCGTCGAGAGGGCGAGGACGAGCACGAGGGTGGCGCCGGAGATGACCGCGCTGTTGAGGAGGAACCTCAGGAACGGCGTGTCATGCAGGATCACGGCGTAGTTGGGGAGCCCCTGACCCTGAACGGACACCTTGACGATCATCGCCAGCGGAACCGCGACGAGGATGACGGACAGCACGATGAGCGCCTGGCTGATGAGGCGCGACACGAAGGATTGGTGGAGGAAGATCATCGAGCGTCCCTCTGGGTCATGCGCACCTGCAGGACGGCGAACAGGAGGGCGATCGCGACGAGCGCGACCGACAGGGCCGCGCCGTACCCCGCACTGAACTGCGTGATGACCTGACGGTAGATGTAGGTCGAGAGGAATTCCGTCTCGACGCCCGGTCCTCCACCGGTGGTGAGGAACACGAGGTCGAAGGTCTTCAGCGCGCTGATCACCCCGAGCACGATGAGAACGAGGTGCGACCCCGTCAGCAGCGGCGCGATCACACGTCGGAGCATCGCGAACGGGGAGGCACCGTCGAGGTGGGCGGCTTCGATGACGCTGGGGTCCACCTGCGCCATCGCCGCGTCGTAGATCACGAAGCTGTATCCGGTGTACTGCCAGACGTTGATCATCACCAGCGTGAGGAGTGCGGTGTGGGGATCCGCCAACCACGGCTGGGCGAAGCCGTCGAGCCCCAGGGCGCGGAGCAGACCGTTGAACTCCCCGTCGGGGGTGAGCAGGAGGCGGAAGGAGGTGGCGACGATGGCGGGCGAGATCACCACGGGGATGAACAGGAGGGTCCGCAGGACGCCCCGCCCCCTGGTCTTCGTGCGCACGAGGACCGCCAGCCCGAATCCGAGCACCATCTGGATGGCCACCGTCAGCACGGCGAAGAGGAGGGTGTTGCCCAGTGCCCGCCAGAACACCGGGTCCTGAGCGAGCTTAATGTAGTTCGCGCCGCCCACCGGCGTGTGGGACGGGGTGACGCCCGACCAGTTCCACGTCGAATAGACGCCGTTCGCGACGAGGCTGTAGTGCACCACGCCCGCGACGAGGATCAGCGCCGGAAGCGCATACACAACCGCTCTGAGGTGTGTTGCGCCCGCTCGGGCGCGCGTTCTCGGCACCGGGCGCGAGGGGGCGTCCGTCGCCGGACGAGCCGGTGTCAGTTGCAGGGTCATGTGTCGTCTCCATCGGGGGCGAGGGCGACCCGGAGGCCGCCCTCGCCGGGGGTCACCGGGACAGCGTGTCGGAGACGTCCTGAACGGACTTCAGCGCGTCTGCGGAACCCGAGGTGCCCGCGGCCACGGCCGACAGCGCCTGGCCGAGAGCCGTCTCCAACTCGGGGTAGGGGATCTGGCGATAGCCGATGAGGTCGTCGAGGCTGTCCTGCTGCTGGACGATGTTGTCGACCTGCTCGGGCGACAGGACGTCGTCCGTGGAGACGGGAACGTCCTGGAGCGCAGGGAAGTTCGCGACCGAGGCCTGGATCGCCTGGCCCTCCTTCCCCGCGAGGAAGGCCAGGAACTTCCACGACGCGTCCTTGTGCTCGCTGTTGCTCGCGATCGCCCACCCGTTGTCGGGTCCGCCGAACGGCCGGGTCGGGTCGGACGTCGCGGTGGCCGCCGGGAACGGCGCCGCCAGGTAGACGCTGTCGATCGGGGTCGAGACGGTCTGCTGCGATACGGCGACCCCGGTCTTGGTCATGGTGCCCGGCGTGTTCCAGGTGCCCAGGGCGACGAAGGCCGCCTTCTTCTCGAGGAACGCGGAGAACGCGTCGGGATACTCGCCGACAGCCGTGGCACCCGGGGCGATGATCCCGTCTTCGAACAGGGACCCCCAGACATCCATCGCATCGGCGAGATCGGAGTCGGTCCACTTCACCTTCCCGTCGATGGCGTCGTAGATCTTCCCCGGGGCGATGCTGTTCGCCAGAGCGAGGTAGACGTCGAGGTTCGCCCACGCGTCCTTGGCGCCCTGCGCGAGGCAGTCGTAGCCCGCCGCGCGGATCGTCTCGCAGGTCGTCTTCCATTCGTCGACGTCCTTCGGCACCGTCGTGCCGGTCTCGGTGAGGATGTCCGAGTTGTAGTACAGGAAGCCCGCTGCGCTCATGTAGGAGGGCAGGGCGACCTGCTTCCCGTCGCTCTGGAGCTGCGTGAGCCCGAGCGAGTTGTAAGCGTCTGCCCACCCCTCCCCCCACGACGCGCTGGCCAGCGGCGCGAGGTCCTCGACGAGCGCTCCGTAGTTGGCGACCGTGGCGCCGGGGGCGAGCTGGAGCACGTCCGGTCCGTTGTCGGAGGTGAGCGCCGTGCGCAGATTGTTCAGGTAGTCGCTGTTCGAATAGGCCGTGAACTCGACGGTGATGTCGGGATTCTCCGCTTCGAAGGCGTCGATGGTCGCCTGGCTCTCCGCGGCGTTCCATCCCCACCAGGACACGGTCACCGGACCGTCCGCGGCGGTCGTCTCCCCGCCGGCGGTGCATCCGGTGAGAATGAGTCCTGCGGCAGCGGCCGAGGCTGCGACAGCGGTCCAACGTCGGGTCGATCGCATGGGGTGCTCCTTTGCAGTGTGTTTCGAGTCGTTCGGATCGATCGGGCGGGAGTTCGGGTCGGTCGAGCGGTTCTCGGCGGGTCAGGCCGGTGCGCGGGTGATGCGGTGCGCGCCGGGCGGGATCCGCCACCGGTACCGCGGCGGTGCGTCGGCGTGCGCCGCGGGTGCGACGGGCAGCTGCTCCGCGGCGGCGAGGGAGAGTTCTCGTCCGTCCAGGAGCACGCCTTCGTGGGAGGCCACCGCGAGGGTGAGGGTCGCCGTGGAGGAAGGAGGCAGCTCGATCCGCCACTCGAGACCCACGCCGTCGTACGTCCAGTCGCTGGTGATGAGGCCTCGCGGCGACTCGAAGGTGGCGGTGACGTGCGCGGCCTCGGCGTCGAAGGCCGGCTCGAGGTCGAGACTCTCGAAGGCGATCGAGTCCGGCGCCTGTCGGATGCCGGCAGCGTAGGCGTAGAACCATTCGTCGATGGACCCGAGCGAATAGTGGTTGAACGAGTTCATCTGGGCCGATTGGAAGCCGTGCGTGGGGGTCCACCCGTCCCACCGCTCCCAGATCGTGGTCGCTCCGTGGCCGACGGAGTACAGCCAGGAGGGGTAGTCGCGCCGGCGCGCGAGAGTCCAGGCGAGATCGGAGCGGCCGATGGACGAGAGGGTCGGCAGCAGCAGCGCCACCCCGATGAACCCGGTGGTCAACGCCGGCCCGCGCCTCTCCACGGCATCGACGAGTCGCGCGGCCACCGCTCGCCGCTCGTCCGGACGGATGAGGTCGAAACGGAGCGCGAGGCAATACGCGGTCTGAGTGTCCCCTCGCAGCACTCCCGTGGTGGCGTCGAGGTACTCGCTCCTGAAGGCGTCGATGACCGCGAGTCGCCGCGTGCGGAGGCGGGCCTCCTCGGCGGGGCGTCCGAGCACACGGGCGGTCTCCGCCGTCAGTTCCAGGCTCCGCGCGTAGTAGGCGGTGGCGAGCAGCTCGCGGTCGGTCTCCTCGCCCACGCTCAGCCAATCGCCGTAGTTCAGACCGACGGCGTGACGCCAGAGGCCGTCGGGGTTGTGCCGGTGCACGTGGTCGACCCACGCGAGCATCGAGTCGAAGGAGTCCTGCAGCACGCGGACGTCTCCGTACAGCCGGTAGAGCGTCCACGGGAGGATGACGCCGGCGTCTCCCCATCCCGGGGCCGCCTGCTGCGGCAGACGCAGCCGGGGTGCGACGTCGGCGAAGGCACCGTCGTCGTCCTGCGTGTGCCGCACATCGCGCAGCCAGCTGGTGAGGAAGGCGGAGACGTCGGCGTTGTACGCGGCGCTGGGGAGGAAGACCTGGGCGTCGGCGAGCCACCCGAGGCGCTCGTCCCGCTGGGGACAGTCCGTGGGGATGCCGACCATGTTGCCCCGCATACCCCACACGACGTTCGAGTGGAGTCGATCGAGGCCGACATCGTAGAGGTCGAGCGTGCCGACCTCGGTGTTGTCGCTTCGCACCACGACGGCCTCGACATCTGCGTCGGTGAGAGCGGCGACGGCCCCGGTGAGCTCGGCGAAGCGGAACCCGTGGCTGGTGAATGTCGGCTCGAAGACCGCGGACCGCCCGCCGGACACGAACCTGTCCGTGGCCTCGGCGGTGCGCAGATTCTCGACGTAGAGGTCTCCGTCGTCGGTGACCATCTCCCCGTGCCGTGCCGTGATCGCCTCGCCCCGGCGCAGAGCCGACGTGTCCACCCGCAGTCGGCCGACGACGTTCTGGCCGAAGTCGACGAGGATCCGCCCGGGAGTGGACTGGATGATGCGGCCGGGCCTGCGTTCGATGGGCCGGATCGGGGGACGCTGCGTCGACGCGAGGAGCGCATCCGCCGTGCGTCCGACGCGCACGGGAGCCCAGGATGCGTCGGCACCGCCCGGGAGCGTCCACTCCCCGAGGTCCACCCGGTCGTCGATGTACTCCCCCATGAGCAGGTCCGCGAACCGGATGGGACCTTCCGAGCTCGCCCAGCCCTCGCCGCTCGCCACGATTTCTTCCGAGCCGTCGAGGTATCGCAGGTGGGCCTGAACCAGGAGTTCGGATTCGACACCGTAGTGCTCGGCCTGCCGACGGCGATCGAAGCCGACGTAGCCGTGCCACCAGCCCGCCCCGACGATCGCGCCGAGAGCGTTGGCGCCGGTGCGGAGAAGGTGCGTGATGTCGTGGGTCTGGTACTCGATGCGGTCGTCGTAGTCGGTCCATCCGGGCTCGAGCTCGTGATCGCCCACCCGCTCGCCGTTCGCGAACAGTTCGTACACGCCGCGGGCGGTCACGTGCACCACGGCCCGCGCCAGACCGTCGCGGACGGAGAACTCGCGGCGGAAATAGGGCGTCGGCGCGAGGTGCCGCACGGCGTACGACAGTCCGTCGTCCGAGGGCGGGTCCGCGCGGGGCCCGGGCTGAGGGCCCCGCGCGATCCATCTCGCACGCCACTCATCCGGTGTGACGATCCCGGTCAGGAACGAGGAGGTCGTCGTGACCGTCGAGCCGTCCGACAGGCGGACCTCGACGCTCCAGACGTACCGCGTGTTCGAGACGACCGGATCGCCCTCGTATCGGATTCCTTGGACGCGAGGCGCGATCCAGTCGGTGCGCCACCCCGGTGCATCCGACTCTTCGTCTCGCACGGTCACCCGGACGGCGTCGAGCGCAACGCCGGGGACGTTCGCCAAGGACCACGACAGCCGGATCGACCGCAGAACTCCCGAGGGCTCGCGCAGCTGATTGCACAACAGCGCGTAGGCGGCACGGGGGCTTCTCATGGTGGCGATCTCATCCTCATTGACGATGGATATGAATCGATTCATATCCGCGAAACCCCACGCTAGCGAATCAGGCAGCGGAAGTAAACCCGCTCAGCGAACCGAAATGTATCGATTCATCTCACGCGCTCCGGCGCACGACCAGGGCAGGCTGCAGCTGCACCGTGCGCGGGACGAACGCCGCACCCAACTCGGCCTGTTCATGGAGCAGACCGACCGCGGTCCCCGCGATCTCCTCCACCGGTTGCCGCACGGTGGTGAGGGGAACAGCCCCCGTGGCGGCGAACGAGATGTCGTCATAGCCCACGACCGCGACCTGCGACGGCACATCGATCCCGGCCTGCGTGAGCGCTTGGATGATGCCGAAGGCGAGTTGGTCGTTCGCGGCGAACACCCCGTCGGGTCGCGCATCCTCCGGCATCTCGATGATCTGGCGACCGACGGCCAATCCGTCCACGGCGGTCATGTCCGACGTCGCGATCACCTGCAGGCTCGCCCCTGACGACTGCGAGACGACGCCGCTCACGCCGGTGAGCCGGTCCGTCACCTGCGGGAGGGGGCCACCCGTGAACAGCAACCGGGTGCGTCCGGCGCGGAGCAGGTGCTCGCCCGCCAACCGCCCGCCTTCGACACCGTCGAGCGAGACCGACGAGAAACCCTCGTGCTGCTCGACGCTGTCGAACAACACGATCGGCACACCCCTCCGCCTCATCGCCTCGAGGCGTTCGGAGACACCGGCGTTCGGTGCCACCATCAGTCCCCGCACCTGCTGCAGCTCGAACAGCTCAATGTAGCGATCTTCACGCGACGGACTGAAATCGCTGCTGCCCACCAGCACCGTGAACCCCTCGAGCTCCGCATGCGCCTGCGCCGCGTGCGCCACCGCTCCGAAGAACGGGTTGGTCAGCGACAGCGTGATCAGGCCATAGGTGCGACTCTGCTTCTGCCGCAGCTGTCGCGCGAGGTCGTTCCGCACGAAGCCGAGGTCGGCCATCGCGCGCTGCACCCGGACGCGGTTCTCCTCCGAGACGTAGTCCGGACGATTCAGGACGTTCGACACGGTACCGACGGAGACGCCGGCGCGAGAGGCGACATCACGGATCCGAACCACGCCGCGACGTCCTCCCGGGGTTCCCATCGAATCGGCCACCCGCCCATCATCGCGTACCCGCCCCCGCCTCCGCGCGCGGCGCATCGCGGTGGGGAAGGACAACGGCCCGTCCCCGAACCGTGGGCCGCACCCGCGCACAACAGAAAGGCACGTGTTCCCCATCGGGGAATCACGTGCCTTCGTCGCTGGCGGAGACGAGGGGATTTGAACCCCTGGTCCCCGTAAGGGGACTCCACCTTAGCAGGGTGGTGCACTAGGCCGGACTATGCGACGTCTCCAGGCATCCGGACCCGAAAGCACGGATGCACATAGCCATCGTAACGGATCGGACGCGCTGTCACGAACCGGACCAGCGGTCGCCCACCGTCGAGGTGCGCGCCACGAGCTCGGGACGGAAGAGCACGTGCTCGCGCGCCGGCACGTCGTCTCCCTGACTGCGCAGCAGCAGGTCGACGGCGGTCGAGCCGATGAGAGCGGCCGGCTGGCGCACCGAGGTGAGCGGGATGACGGCGGCAGCGGCGAAGTCGATGTCGTCGTAGCCGACGAGAGCGATGTCGTCGGGCACGCGGGCGTCGCCGGTCATCACCAGGCTCTGCAGGATGCCGAGGGCGAGGAGGTCGTTGGCGGCGAACACCGCGTCCGGACGATCGCGCGGTGCCCGGTCGAGGATGAGCCGTCCGGCACGCCGCCCCTCCTCGACCGTGAGGGCGGAGGTGGCGATGAACTCGAGCCCCGTTCCCGCGTTGGCCGCGGCGGCCTGCGCGCCGCTGAGGCGGTCGGACACCTGGCGCAGCGACACCGGACCGCCGACGAAGGCGATGCGGCGGCGGCCGATGCCGAGCAGGTGCTCCAGGGCGATGCGCCCGCCTTCGACGTCGTCGACGGCGACCGAGGCGAAGCGTTCGTCGTGCGATTCGCGGTCGACGAGCACGGCATGGGTGCCGCGCTCGTGCATGCGGGCGAGGCGGGGCAGCGACTCGGCGACGGGGGTGACGAGCACCCCGGTGACCCGCTGCTCCTCGAACAGGTCGAGGTGCATCGCCTCGCGCTCCTGCTTCTCGTCGCTGTTGGCGACCAGCACGGAGAGCCCGTGCTCGTCGGCGCGCTCCTCGGCGCCGCGGATGATCTCGGCGAAGAACGGGTTGCGGATGTCGAGCACGACGAGGCCGATCGTGCGGCTGCGCCCTGCGCGCAGCTGGCGTGCCGCATCGTTGCGCACGAACCCCAGGCGCTCGATGGATGCCTGCACCCGGGCGACCGTGTCGGGCGCCACCTTCTCGGGGCGGTTGAGCACGTTGGAGACGGTGCCCACCGAGACTCCCGCGTCTTCGGCGACCTCGCGCACACTCACCGCCATCGCGGCCTCCATCTCCCGTCGATCCGCTGATGAAACGAATCAGTAACGGATGCGGTCCCAGGCTCTCATGCCGTCTTGACAGCCGTCAACACAGCCCCTAATCTCGGGTGAACGGGGTTTGAAACGATTCAGTCCCTCAATGAAGAGAGAAACGATGTCCTCACCCACGACCACGCCTGTGCTGCAGCTCGCAGACGTGCAGAAGGCCTTCGGCTCGGTGATCGCCCTCCGATCCGGAACCATCTCGGTCGACGCCGGGTCGATCCATGCCCTCGTCGGCGAGAACGGCGCCGGGAAGTCGACCCTGGTCAAGATCGTCGCCGGCCTGTACCAGCGCGACGGCGGCGTCTTCCGCCTCCGCGGCGAAGACGTCGACTTCACGTCGACCGCCCAGTCGAAGGCATCCGGCGTCGCCGTGATCTACCAGGAGCCGACGCTGTTCCCCGACCTCTCGGTGACCGAGAACATCTTCATGGGTCGCCAGCCCACGGGCCGCCTCGGTCGCATCGACCGCAAGGCGATGCGCCACGAGGTGGAACGCCTCTTCACCCGGCTCGGCGTCACGATCGACCCCGACCGTCCCGCCGAGGGTCTGTCGATCGCCGACCAGCAGGTCATCGAGATCGCGAAGGCCGTGTCGCTCGATGCCTCGCTGCTCATCATGGACGAGCCGACCGCCGCCCTCTCCGGCGTCGAGGTCGAGCGCCTGTTCGCCATCGCCCGGAGCCTGCGCGACGAGGGCCGCGGCCTCATCTTCATCTCGCACCGGTTCGACGAGGTGTTCGCCCTCTGCGACACCGTCACCGTCATGCGCGACGGGGCGTACATCGCCACCAGCGCGATCGCCGACACCACCGTCGACGAGATCGTGCATCAGATGGTCGGCCGCGAGGTCACCGAGCTCTTCCCGAAGCAGGAGACCACGATCGGCGAGCCGCTGCTCGAGGTCGAGGGACTCACCAGCCCCGGCGTCTTCCACGACATCTCCTTCACGGTGCGCTCGGGCGAGATCGTCGGACTCGCCGGTCTCGTCGGCGCCGGCCGCAGCGAGGTCGCCCGCGCGGTGTTCGGCGTGGACGGGTACCGCCGGGGCACCGTCACCATGAAGGGCCGCCGCGTGCCCGCCCGACGTCCCGTCGACGCGATGCGCGCAGGGCTCGCGCTGGTGCCCGAGGACCGCCGCAAGCAGGGCCTCGTCATCGAAGCCGGTGTGGGCGGGAACATCACCCTCGCCATCCGTCGCCGCCTCGCGCGCCTCGGTCTGCTGACCACGGCCGTCGAGAACCGCGCCGCCCGCGAATGGGCGACCCGCCTCGAGGTGAAGACCCACGCCCTCGACACCGTCGCCGCGACCCTCTCCGGAGGCAACCAGCAGAAGGTGGTGCTCGCCAAGTGGCTCGCCACCCACCCCGAGGTGCTCCTCATCGACGAGCCGACGCGCGGCATCGACGTCGGAACCAAGTCGGAGGTGCACCGCCTGCTCTCCGAACTCGCCGGGCAGGGCATGGGCATCCTCATGATCTCGTCGGAGCTGCCGGAGGTGCTCGGCATGGCCGACCGCGTGCTCGTCATGCGCGAGGGGCGCATCACCGCCGAGATCCCCCGCTCGGAGGCCACCTCCGAGAACGTCATGTTCGCCGCGACTCACGCATCGGAGCTCTCCTCGTGACCACCGCCATCCCCGTCTCCGCGCTCACGAAGCGTGTCTCCGGTCTCGGCCGGGCCCGCGAGTTCGGCATCCTGCTCGCCCTCGTGCTCGTCGTCACCGCGGCGACCCTGAACAACCCGAAGTTCCTGTTCAGCGCCGACGGCTGGCGCGACCTGCTCCTCACCCCGTCGATCCTCGTGCTCGTCGCGGTCGGTCAGGCCATCGTGCTCGTCACCCGCAACGTCGACCTGTCGGTCGGTTCGGTGATGGGGCTGACCGCCTACCTCACCGGACGTCTGTTCATCGACGTCCCCGGCATCCCGATCCCCCTGGTGGTGGTCGCGGCCGTGGTGTTCGGCGGCCTCCTCGGGCTGGTCAACGGCACGCTCGTCGCCTACGCCAAGGTGCCGGCCATGGTCATCACCCTCGGCACGCTCTACGCCTACCGGGGCATCAACGTGCTGTGGACGGGGAGCGACCGCGTCAACGCCTCCGACATGCCGCGCGACTTCCTCGCCCTCGGCACCGGGCAGATCCTGGGCATCCCGATCCTCGCGATCGTCGCTCTCATCGTGCTCGCCGTCGCCGCCTGGTACATGAAGAACACCCGCAGCGGTCGCGAGTACTACGCGATCGGCTCCGACCCGGACGCCGCCGAGCTGTACGGCCTGCGCGTCACGCGCCGCGTGCTCACCGCCTTCGTGCTCTCGGGCGCCCTGGCCGGCCTCGCCGGTGTCTTCTACGCCGCGCGCTACGGCACCATCAACTCGCAGGCCGGAGCCGGGTGGGAGCTCGACGCGGTCGGAGCGGCCGTCATCGGCGGCGTCGCCATCACCGGCGGCATCGGCTCGGTGTGGGGCGCGGCGATCGGCGCCGTGCTGCTGCTCACCATCAACCGGGCGCTGCCCATCCTCGGCATCCCCGACTTCTGGCAGCGCGCCGTCGTCGGCCTGCTGATCATCGGCGCCATCGTGCTCGACCGCGTGCTCGCGGTGCGGCAGAGACGGCGGCTCATCGAGGCGAGGGACGAATCATGACCACCGCGACCACGACCACGACCACCCCCCGGGTGATCCGCGACTACGACCGGCCCCTGTGGCGCCGTGTGCTGCTGACCCGCGAGGCCGCCATCGTCGCCCTGCTGCTGCTCGTCGCCGTCGTCTCGGCCACGACCGTGCGCGGCTTCGGTCAGCCCATCACCCTCACCTACCTGCTGCTCGACATCGCGCCGATCCTGCTGATCGCGTTGCCGATGACCCTCATCATGATCACCGGCGAGATCGACCTCTCCGTCGGCAGCATGGTGGGACTGTCGAGCGTTGTCACCGGTGCCCTCGTGCAGGGCGGACTGCCCTTCGAGGTCGCCGCCCTCGCCGCGCTGGTGGTGGGCGTCGTCGGCGGAGCCTTCAACGGCTTCCTCGTCACCGTGGTCGGCCTGCCGTCGCTGGCGGTCACGATCGGCACGCTCGCGCTCTTCCGGGGTCTCGCCGTGGGATTCCTCGGCACGGCCGCCGTCACCGACTTCCCGGAGTTCTGGACCGACCTGGCGAAGGCGAAGATCGCCGGCACGTCCGTTCCCGCGATCATGATCCCGTTCGTCGTGCTGCTCGTCGTGTTCATCGTGCTCCTGCACTTCACGCCCTTCGGTCGCGGCGTCTACGCCGTCGGCCTGTCGAAGGACGCCGCACACTTCTCCGGCGTCAACGTCGAACGCACGAAGTTCGTGCTCTTCGTGCTCTCGGGCGCGGTCGCGGCCTTCGCGGGCATCTTCTACACCCTCCGCTACGGCAGCGCCCGCGGCGACAACGCCACCGGCCTGGAGCTGCAGGTCATCGCGGCCGTCGTGCTCGGCGGCGTGTCGGTGTTCGGCGGACGCGGACAGATCTACGGCGTCATCGCCGCCGCCCTCCTCATCGGCTCCCTGGCCAGCGCCCTGCGCCTGGTGAACGTGACCTCCGATGTCATCAACATCATCACCGGAGCACTGCTCGTGATCTCGGTGGTCGGTGCAAGCGTCCTGGCCTGGCTGCAGAAGAAGCGCCGCCGGCCGGGCAGACCCTCCGTCGGCGTCGCCACCCCGGCTTCATGACACCGATGGACGCCGCGCTCGCGGCAACTCCCGACGAAAGGAACGAACAATGATGTTTGCACGCACGCGTGCGATCGCTGTCGCCGCTCTCGCGGTCGCAGCAGCGATCGCCCTCACCGGCTGCACCACCTCCGGCGACGGCGGCGGATCGGGCGGCGACAGCTCCAACCTGTCGATCACCTTCCTGCCCAAGAACCTCGGCAACCCCTACTTCGACACCTCGAGCGAGGGCGGCAAGAAGGCCGTGGCCGAGTTCGACGGCGAGTTCTCCGAGGTCGGCCCGGCCGAGGCGACCCCCGACGCCCAGGTCAGCTACATCAACACCGCGACCCAGCAGGGCGTGGGCGCGCTCGTCGTGTCGGCGAACGACCCGAAGGCGATCTGCGACGCGCTGAACGAGGCGCGCGACGCCGGAGTGAAGGTCGTCACCTTCGACTCCGACACCAACCCGGAGTGCCGCGACCTGTTCATCAACCAGGCCGACTCCGAGGGCATCGCCAAGGTGCAGATCGACCTGATCGCCGAGCAGATCGGCGGCGCGGGCGAGATCGCCGTGCTGTCGGCATCCGCCAACGCCACCAACCAGAACGCGTGGATCGAGCTCATGAAGGAGTACGTCGCCAGCGAGTACCCCGACATCACCCTCGTCGAGACCGTCTACGGCGACGACGACGACCAGACCTCGTTCGACAAGACCGCGGCGCTGCTGCAGACGCACCCCGACCTGAAGGGCATCGTCTCGCCGACCACCGTGGGCATCGCCGCCGCGGCGCGCTACCTGTCGACGTCCGACTTCAAGGGCAAGGTCGCACTGACCGGCCTCGGTACCCCGAACCAGATGCGCGAGTACGTGGAGGACGGCACCGTCACCGCCTTCGCGCTGTGGAACCCGGCCGACCTCGGCTACCTCGCGGCCTTCGCCGCGCAGGCGCTCATCGCCGGCGACATCACCGGTGAAGAGGGCGACACGTTCGAAGCCGGCGACCTCGGCGAGTACACCGTCGGCGCCGACGGCATCGTCGTCCTGGGCGACCCGTTCGTCTACGACGCCGACAACATCGGCGACTTCGACTTCTGAGTCTCCGTCCGGCCGGCATCCGCGGATGCCGGCCGGATCCCGAAAGGACACCCCATGACCCGCGTCGCCTTCCAGCTGCGCATCCGCCCCGACATGGTCGCGGAGTACCTCGCCCGGCACTCCCCCGTGCGCGCCGAGATGCTGGCCGAGATCGCCGCCGCGGGCCGGCGCGACTACTCCCTCTTCCTCGGCGACGAGGGCGTGCTCTTCGGCTACTACGAGACCGACGACGACGCCGCAGCCCAGGCGTATCTCGCGGCGTCTCCGATCGCCGCCCGCTGGGAAGCGGAGATGAGCCCCTTCTTCCTCGGCCTCGACGGACGCCCCGACCAGGCCGCCACCGCTCTGACCGAAGTGTTCCACCTCGAGGACCAGCTCGCCGCCGCCGGTGAGCGCACCCCGACCCCCACCGACGAAAGCAGTGCATCGTGAGCATCCTCACCCCCGACATCCTCGCCGCGCTCGAGAAGCAGGCGATCGAGCTCCCCAGCTGGGCCTTCGGCAATTCCGGCACGCGCTTCAAGGTGTTCGGCACGCCGGGCACGCCCCGCGACCCCTGGGAGAAGATCGCCGACGCCGCGCAGGTGAACCGCTACACCGCGCTCGCCCCGGCCGTCGCGCTGCACATCCCGTGGGACCTCGTCGACTCGTTCGCCGACCTCCGCACCTACGCCGAAGACCTCGGGGTCTCCCTCGGCACCGTGAACTCGAACACCTTCCAGGACGACGACTACAAGTTCGGCGCCCTCACCCACGAGGACGCCGCGATCCGTCGCAAGGCCATCGACCACCACCTCGCCTGCATCGACGTCATGGACGCGACCGGCAGCCGCGACCTCAAGATCTGGCTCGCCGAAGGATCGAACTACCCCGGCCAGGCCGATCTCCGGGGGCGGCAGGACCGTCTGCAGGAGTCGCTGCAGCAGATCTACGCACGCCTCGGCGACGACCAGCGCCTCGTGCTCGAGTACAAGTTCTTCGAGCCGGCGTTCTACCACACCGACGTCCCGGACTGGGGCACGTCGTACGCGCAGGTGTCCTCGCTCGGCGAGAAGGCCATGGTCTGCCTCGACACCGGCCACCACGCCCCGGGCACGAACATCGAGTTCATCGTCATGCAGCTGCTGCGTCTCGGCAAGCTCGGATCGTTCGACTTCAACTCGCGCTTCTACGCCGACGACGACCTGATCGTCGGTGCGGCCGACCCGTTCCAGCTCTTCCGCATCCTCTTCGAGGTCGTGCGCGGCGGAGGCCTGAACAACCCCGACGTCGCCTTCATGCTCGACCAGTGCCACAACGTCGAGGACAAGATCCCCGGGCAGATCCGCTCGGTTCTCAACGTGCAGGAGATGACGGCGCGCGCGCTGCTCGTCGACCGCGACGCCCTGACCGCCGCGCAGAAGTCGGGCGACGTGCTCGCGGCCAACGCCGTGTTCATGGATGCCTTCTACACCGATGTCCGTCCGGCGCTGGCGGAGTGGCGCGAGTCGCGCGGCCTTGCCGCCGACCCGATGGCGGCCTACGCCGAGTCCGGATACCAGCAGAAGATCGCCGACGAGCGCGTCGGCGGCGTGCAGGCCGGCTGGGGCGCCTGAGCGCTCCCTCCTCCCCTTTCCCGCGACTCCTCGAAAGACACTGAGATGACGAACCCGACCGCAGCCGAGCTCATCGCGCGCAGCAACCGCCTGGGCGCCGACCCGAAGAACACCAACTACGCCGGCGGCAACACGTCGGCCCAGGGCACCGAGACCGACCCGGTCACCGGTCAGCCGGTCGACCTGCTCTGGGTGAAGGGTTCGGGCGGCGACCTCGGCACGCTCACCGAGAAGGGGCTGGCCGTGCTCCGCCTCGACCGCCTGCGGGCGCTCGTCGACGTGTACCCGGGGGTGGAGCGCGAAGACGAGATGGTCGCCGCGTTCGACTACTGCCTGCACGGCAAGGGCGGCGCCGCGCCGTCGATCGACACCGCCATGCACGGGCTGGTGGACGCCGCGCACGTCGACCACCTCCACCCCGACTCGGGCATCGCGATCGCGACCGCCGCCGACGGCGAGCAGCTGACGTCCACGATCTTCGGTGACAAGGTCGTCTGGGTGCCGTGGCGGCGCCCCGGCTTCCAGCTGGGTCTCGACATCGCCGCGATCAAGCGCGCGAACCCGCAGGCGATCGGATGCATCCTCGGCGGGCACGGGATCACCGCCTGGGGCGACACCTCGGACGAGGCGGAGGCGAACTCGCTCTGGATCATCGACACCGCAGCCGCGCACATCGCCGAGCACGGCGCCCCGCAGCCGTTCGGCGCGACCCGCGAGGGCTTCGAGGCGCTTCCGGCGACCGAGCGCCGCACCCGGGCCGCCGCTCTCGCTCCGACGATCCGCGGCATCGCCTCGACCGACAAGCCGATGGTCGGCCATTTCACCGACGCCGATGCGGTGCTCGACTTCCTCGCGTCGGAGAAGGCGCCCGCCCTCGCAGCGCTGGGCACGAGCTGCCCCGACCACTTCCTGCGCACGAAGGTGAAGCCGCTCATCCTCGACCTCCCGGCCACCGCGTCGGCGGACGAGCAGATCGCGCGTCTGCACGAGCTGCACGCCGAGTACCGCGCCGACTACCAGGCGTACTACGACGCGCACGCCACGGCGGACTCCCCCGCGATCCGCGGCGCCGACCCGCTCATCGTGCTCGTGCCCGGCGTGGGCATGTTCTCGTACGGTGCGAACAAGCAGACCGCGCGCGTGGCGGGCGAGTTCTACGTGAACGCGATCAACGTGATGCGCGGCGCGGAGGCGCTGTCGACGTACACGCCGATCTCCGACGCCGAGAAGTTCCGCATCGAGTACTGGGCCCTCGAAGAGGCCAAGCTGCAGCGGATGCCGAAGCCTAAGTCGCACCAGGGCCGCATCGCGTTCGTCACCGGTGCTGCATCGGGCATCGGCAAGGCCATCGCCACCCGGCTCGCCGCCGAGGGCGCCTGCGTGGTGATCGCCGACCTCGACCTCGAGAAGGCTCAGGCCGCCGCCGCGGAACTCGGGAACACCGACGTCGCCATCGGTGTGGCGGCGAACGTCGCCGACGCCGACCAGATCCGCGCCGCGCTGGACGAGGCCCTCCTCGCCTTCGGCGGTGTCGACCTCGTCGTCAACAACGCCGGCCTGTCGCTCTCGAAGCCGCTGCTGGAGACGACCGAGAAGGACTGGGACCTGCAGCACGACGTCATGGCGAAGGGCTCCTTCCTCGTGTCGAAGGCCGCCGCCCGCGCGCTCATCGACCAGAAGCTCGGGGGCGACATCATCTACATCTCCTCGAAGAACTCCGTCTTCGCCGGACCGAACAACATCGCCTACTCGGCGACCAAGGCCGACCAGGCGCACCAGGTGCGGCTGCTCGCCGTGGAACTCGGCGAGTACGGCATCCGCGTCAACGGCATCAACCCCGACGGCGTGGTGCGCGGCTCCGGCATCTTCGCCTCCGGATGGGGCGCCAACCGCGCCGCCACCTACGGGGTGGCGGAGGAGGACCTCGGCCAGTTCTACGCCAACCGCACCATCCTCAAGCGCGAGGTCGTGCCCGAGAACGTCGCGGATGCCGTGTACGTGCTCACCGGGCCGGAACTGAGCCGGACCACCGGTCTGCACATCCCCGTCGACTCCGGCGTCGCCGCCGCGTTCCTGCGATGACCGTCCGCGCCGTCGCGGCCGTCGACCTCGGCGCCACCAGCGGCCGGGTCATGATCGGCCGCGTCGGTGCCGACGTGCTCGAGCTCGAACTCGTCACCCGCTTCCCCAACGGCCCGGTGCAACGCGACGACGGCCTGCACTGGGACTTCGACGCCCTCGCCGAGCATGTGGTGTCCGGGCTCGCCGAGGCCGTGCGGCGGGAGCCGCGGATCGAGAGCATCGGCATCGACTCCTGGGCCGTCGACTACGGTCTCCTCGCCGACGGGCACCTCCTCGCGGAGCCGTTCCACTACCGCGACGACCGCACCGCTCGCGGCGTCGACGAGGTGCACCGCATCGCCCCCTTCGAGGAGCTGTACCGGCGCAACGGCCTGCAGTTCCTGCCGTTCAACACGCTCTATCAGTACGTCGTCGACGACCGGCTCGGAGCGGCCGACACGGCCCTCCTCATCCCCGACCTGTTGACCTTCCTGCTCACCGGCGCCCGCCGCGCGGAGCGCACGAACGCCTCGACCACGGGGCTGCTCGATCTCGCGACCGGCGAATGGGATGTCGAGCTCGCCTCCCGCCTCGGCATCCCCCCGGCGCTGCTGCCTGCGCTGATCGACCCGGGCACCCGCGCCGGCACGCTGCGCCCCGAGCTCGCGGCGCGGATCGGCGCCGACCTCCGGGTCATCGCCGTCGGATCGCACGACACGGCGTCGGCCGTCGTCGCGGTGCCGATGACCTCCGCGTCCCCCGCGTACATCTCGTGCGGCACCTGGGGGCTCGTCGGCGTGGAGACCACGACGCCGCTCGCGACCGACGCCGCCCGTGCCGCGAACTTCACGCACGAGCGC
>DAMDKH010000005.1:0-36244 GCA_032099965.1 Microbacterium sp. | reverse complement strand
GACCCGGCGAGCGGGGGTCCGACCGGTTTCGCCCGCGTGCGCGCGGCCCTCGACCAGGTCGGCGGTGCGGGCGTCGGGCTGTACGAATCGGCCTCCTGCGCCGGAGGGGTGGCGCCGGCCTGCGCGAACAGCGACGGATACATCAAGTACCGGGCCGATATCGCCGACTGGAGCACCTCCCGCCTGCAGTGGGCGATGGCGCACGAGCTCGCGCACATCCACCAGTTCCGCGTCTGGGGCGCGCTCAACGCGTCGTCCGGATACGCGGCGCTGTTCGGAGGCGACCCCGAGTTCCTCGCGAACTGCATGGCCGTGGTCCGCGGGTATCCGGGCGACCAGGGCTGCGACGCGGAGCAGCAGGCCTGGGCGTCGAGCATCTGGGTCGGCACCGTCCGCTGAGCAGGTCGCCGCCGGACCAGGTGCGGCTATCCCTCCGGCCGCGGACTCATCGGCGTCGTGGTGTCGATCGCCTCGCGGAGCGGCCGTCGCAGCACACGCCAGTAGCCGGTGGGGGTGAGCCGGGTGAGCACATCGATGAGGCGGGCCTCGCGCCCGATCATCGTCCGGGCCCGACGCCGTTCCGTGGCGCGGACGATGGCCGCAGCGGCATCCGCCGGAGCCGTGTGGTACATCGCTGCCTGGGCGGCCGCGGCGCGGGCGGCGACGGCGGGCGGGATCGCGGCGGCGTAGCGTCCGTGCAGGATGATGCCCGTCTGCACCCCGGCCGGGTACACGGCGCCGACCGACACCGAGGTTCCCTCCAGTTCGTGCCGCAGTGCTTCGGAGAAGGCCCGGACCGCGTACTTGCTCATGGCATACGGGATGCGCCCGGCCGGGGCGGCGAGGGCGTACACGCTGGCGAGGTGGGTGATGTGCGCGGCGGGGGAGCGCCGGAGGGCGGGGAGCAGGGCCTTCGTCACCGACACCGTGCCCCACAGGTTCACGTCGAGCAGCCACCGCATCTCCTCGAGCGTCAGCTGGTCGATGTCGCCGAGCATCGACGACCCCGCGCACGTCACCAACGCGGCGATGCGCGGGTGCGCTCCCTCCACGTCGGATGCGGTGGCGGACACCGCGTCATCGTCGCGGAGATCGACGACGTGGGTGGTGATCGCCGCCGACGGGGAGGGCCGGGTGCGGGCGAGGTCGTCGGAGAGGGCGCGCAGGGCCTCGGCGTCGTGGTCGAGCAGGGCGAGGTGCCCACCGCGCGCGGCGAGGAGGCGCGAGACCTCGGCACCCATCCCGTGCGCGGCGCCGGTGACCACGGTCGTCACACCCGTGAGCGAGAGCGGGCGCATGCATCCTCCTCCGAAGCCGGGGCGTCGACGACGCTGCCGATATGTGCCATTCTCGCCGAGGTGCGGGAGGAGCGATACGGGTACCCTCGTAGATGAGGAGGTTCGGGTGGGACGGACAGCGGATGCCATCGCCGAAGGCGTCGCCATCGCGACCGCTGCGGCGCGTCTGGCCGTCAAGAACCACATCCTCGTCGGGACGATCGCCGAGGGGGGCGTGTCCGACACCGACAAGTACGTCGCCGACGCCCGCGAGGCGCTGCGGGCGATGGCGGAGGAGTCCGAGGCGGCGGCGGAGGCCGTCACCGCGATGCGCAAGCGGGCCAGGGGGCGGCACTCCGACCCGCACGGCACTCATGACTATCGCGACCGCGATGTGCGCAACCTGCGCCGTCGGGCGAAGCAGTCCAGCGGGGTCGCCGCACGTCTGCGCGAGATGATGGAGGACCCGGAGCAGCTGCGGGTGATCGTCGAAGAGGCACGCGCCGCGGCCTGGTCCGACGTTCGGCACAACCTCGACCGACGCCTCCGGGTCGAAGGCATGCGTCCCGACCAGGATCCCGACTACGAGCGCATGCGCGACGCCCGCATGCAGGCCCTGCGTCTCGTCGACCTCCAGGCGCTGTCATCGGCTCAGCGGGCGAAGGCCAAACGGCGGAACGCGCTGGCCGATGCCTCGGTCGAGTCGGCGTAGGCCCTCGTTTCGCTTTCGTCGCGAGACTGTTGTAGGCTGTTCTACGGCCCGCTGAGCGGGCTGGGCGCCCGTAGCTCAATGGATAGAGCATCTGACTACGGATCAGAAGGTTAGGGGTTCGAGTCCCTTCGGGCGCACAGCACCACCAGAAGTCCCCGTCGCATCAGCGGCGGGGATTTCTGCGTTAAGGCCCTCCGCCAGCCAGTCGAGCGTCACGCCCGTCACCTGTGCCCAGCGGATGAAGTAGGTAGCAGACGGCTCCGAGCGGCCAGTCTCCCAGTTGCTCACCGTGTTCCGCGAGACGCCGAGCGCCTCCGCGATCGACGCCTGATCGATGTCCGCGAGAAGGCGCGACTTCCTCAGGCGATCCACCAGCGTCCACGTCGGGTTGTCCATGAGTGTCATGGCTCACACGATACCCGAAGCCGTGCCCAAAATCGCGACACGCCGCACACAATCCACAACGTTATGCACACTGTGGAGAACTGTGTGAGTCATGCACAAAAACGCGACGCGACGCACACGACCACCACCATGCTCCCCGCCGAGGGGAGACCACCAGCAGGACGCGACGCCACGATCGGGCGGGACACGCGGGAGGCGCTCCGCGAAATCGAACAAGATGCCACCCCGAGAACTACGGGAGTCGCGGTCAAGGCATGACCGGGCGCGACAACCCCCTCAGGCCCGTCCCCGTAGTTCGTTTCCCGTCCGTGACGACCTAACCAGTCGTGCCGCGTCGACCGCTCCAGGCTCCGCCCTGGCTCCGTCGAGCAGGCCCCTCCGAATCGCCCTCCGGGGTGAGTAGGGGGGCCATATCTCCCACTCCTCACCTTCCCTTCACCATCGAGCAGACCGAAGCCATGGAACACACCTACCTCGAATCCGGGTGGTGCTCCTGCGGTCATCACCGAGAAGACGGCCGCAACGAACGCGACCAGATCACTCCGCCGACTCGCGCAGAGATACGCGCGATCCTCGGCCCCACGTACGAACCCAAGGACTCCGCATGCATGACGCCCAGATCACCAAGCCCGCAACCGACGCCCTCACCGACCTCGTCCGCACCGCCCGCTCTCGTGCGTACCTGGCCCGTCGCGCCGGTAAAGCCATGAGCGCCAAGGCACACGACGACATCGCCAAGACCCTCGACGGAGCACGGACCCGACTCGTCGAGGACGGACCCGACTACCTCGACGCGGCCTGGGCGTTCGTGGACGCCGGGCGCAAGACCCTCGCCGGGATGCACGAGGCCGCGCCCATGCTCGCCCTCATCGAGAAGGCGGCCCGAGCATGACCGAGACCGTCGAGCCGCTCACCTTCGTCGTCGCTCTCCTCGCCATCGCCTTCGCGTGGGTTCTGCTCATCCGCTGGGAGAAGCGAACCGACGCCGTCGCGGTCGACCTCAAGCGCCGACGCGGAGTATGGAAGGCCGACCGAGACGCAGGGCTCTGCGTGCGCTTGTGGGAGTGCACGCCGGGGCGATGGGTCTGGTGCGTCCGACCGTATGAGCACACCGGCCCGTGTCTCGACCGATCCGCCCAGCACCTTCGCCGATGACCTCGAAGCACCGCGACCCGGAGTACAGGGCAAACGCCCGCATCGTCCGTCAACAGGTGAACGCAGTCCACCGACGAGGCGAGTCCGTCCCGTGCTGGAGATGCGGCCGAGCCATCCAGCCCGGCCAGGCCTTCGACGTCGGACACATCAACGCGAACGGGGGCAACGGCATGCGCAACCTCGCACCCGAGCACCGGCACAAGTCGACCGCCTGCCGAGGCAATCGCTCTGCCGGTGGAGCCATCGGCCAAGCGAACCGCGCGGCTCGCGCACAGTACCGAGCCGCCGCCACTCGGCCCGCGCCGCCTCCACCATCCGGCGGCCTCCTGCCCTGGTAACCGCTCGTCTCGACCGGTTTTCTTTTTCGTTGCCAGTGGGACCCCCGCCTACGGCTCTACACGCACTTCTCCCCCTGAAATCCCTGACCAGAACCGAGAACCACGATGCCGACCACACCCAACGCGGCCGACCTCCAGCACGAAGACACCTGGCTCGAATATCGATCCCTGGCCTTCGCCGACGCCCCTGCCATGAAGGTCAGCGAACTCGTCACCAGTGACCAGTACCGGGCCGAGTTCCTTGAGGGCGCTCGCCTCCTCCGGCTCTGGGACCGTCGCCGTTCGGATGGCGGTTCCGGTCCGTCGCCGATTCAGATCGCGATCGCGGACATGCTCAACGCGCACACGTTCCGAAACGCCATCCTCGAACCGAGACGCACCACCAAGACCACCAGCGTCCAGGCCGTGATGCTCGGCCGATGCACGCTCCGCGATGACTACCTCATCGGCTGGACCATGGCGACGACCGGGGCCAAGGCGGGTGAGCGGTTCCGCAAGGACATCGTCGTTCACCTCGAACGGCTCTACCCGACCAAGAGCGCCCGCCCGTTCGGCATCAACGTCGGCAAGGGAACCGAACACATCGAGTGGCCGAATGGATCGTTTCTCAACGTCTACGCCCCGAAGGGCGAAGGATTCCGGTCGGGCGGGTTCGACTTCGCGTTCGTCGACGAGGGTGGCGAGGCCGACGTCGAGATGAGCGAGGACCTCACGCTCGCCGTCCTCCCGACGATGGACACGCGGCCGGATGCCCAGTTCGTCGTGGCCGGAACCGGCGCGAAGTTCCGCACCGGAAACCTCCTCTGGGACTACCTCAACAAGCCCGGAGCGGCGGTCATCGCGCACGGCCTCGACGAGGCGACGCCGCGCGACCAGTTCGAGCAGTGGGACGACCTCGACGACGGCCGCCCCGGCATGCGCGAACTCATCCGCGGAGCGCACCCTGGAGTCGGCTGGACGACCGACCTCAGCGCCATCGAGCGCAACTACGAGGACTTCCCGCTGGACAAGTTTCTCGCCGAGTACGGCGGCATCTTCGGAGAGGAGGGCGCAGGTACCGGCGTCATCCCGGCCCCTCTCTGGGAGGCGGCCGCGCTCGACGACCCGATGCCGAAGCCGCCCGCACGGTTCTCGCTCGCGATCGCCGTTCACCCGGACGGCCTGTGGGCATCGATCGGCGTGGCCTGGGAGCACCAGGAACCCGTCGACCTCGCCACCCAGGCATGGGGGCTAGACGGCCGTGAGCCGGAGGACACGCGCAAGAGAACGGCCATCGGTCTCCTGTGGCACCAGAAGGGCGTCAACGGGTTCGCCGCCAAGGTGCTCGCCTACGCCCGGAAATACCGCGTGCCGGTCATTTACGACCCCCTCTCACAGTCGGCCGCCGTCGAGGTTCGCATGTTCGCGCGGGCCGCTCCGCGCCCCAAGATGACCGAGGCCAAGACGGTCGACGTTCGCCAGGGCGCGACCAAACTCCTCAACAGCCTCACCCTCGGGACCCTCGTGCACTACCGCCAGAACGCCCCGCTACAGGAGGCCGTCACGAAGGCCGTGAAACGCCAAATCGGCGCGATGGGGTGGGGCTTCGGTCGACCGAAGGACGACCCCGACGCGGACATCACGCCCCTCGAAGCGTGCTCCCTCGCCCTCCAATTTCTTGAGGACCAGCCGACCGCCGTAGCCCCCTCCCAGGCTATGGACTTCGGCAAGCCCAAGCCCGCCGAACCGACCCCGGCCGTCGACCCCGCACCCAAGCCCAAGCGCGCCGCAAGCCCCGCCGACGCGCTCCGATTCTGAGGACCCCACCATGGCAGAGAACAGCCCCATCGCCCTTGACGAATCCGCCTCCGTGATCGTCGTCTACTGCACCGACCACCCCTGGTGGAGGGCATGCCGATTCTTCCGCGACGAAGCGCAGGACGCGGCGTGCGACCACGAGGAGCGCGAACACCCGATGGACAACCGCCACCGCGAAGCGCGCCGCCAGAGGAAGAACTACAAACCCGCTCCGCGTGTCGCGCCCTCGCCGACCTCCGAAACCTACGAAACGGCATAGAGGTTCGGAGACGTGGGATTCTTCCGAAATCTGTTCATGGGGCCGACGCTCCCGGCCCTGCCGCCGATCCTCTCGCCGTGGTCTCCTCAGGACAGCATCGAGTCGATCTTCGTGACCGAGGCCCTCGGCCACGACCTGGCCCACACGTCGGCCCTGACCCGCGACTCCGCTCTCCGCATTCCGGCGGTGAAGCGCGCGCACGACATCACGTGTGGCGTGCTCGCCCGGATGCCGTGGCGACAGTACGACGGCGAGGTCGAGGTCGCCGACCAACCTGAATGGCTCGTCAACTCACAGACCGGCATCTCGCCGCGACACATGCGGTGGGGCGTCTACAGCGATCTGTTCCTCGTGGGCCAGGCCGTCATCGGCTTCGAACTCGGCGGCGACGGTCTGCCGGTCGACGCCCTCCACATTCCCCACGGCATGTGGAAGGTCGATAAGGCGTCGGGCCAGATCGAAGTCACCAACGGCCGGATTGATCCCCGGTACTCTCAGCGGCTCGTCTGGGTGAACCTCGGGTACGGATCCAACGGCCTCATGAACGACGGACACGACACCCTGACCGACTCGCGAGCAATCGAGAAGGCCTACCGGGATCGGATCGCGAACCCCATCGCACAGACGACCCTCACCCTCGACGACGACCGGTGGGACATGTGGGACGAGGACGAGCGCGCCGAGTTCCGAGACCTCTGGGTCGCGGGGCGCAAGGGCGAGAACGGCGCGACCGCGATGAAGCCCGCCTGGGTGAAAGCCGAATACTCCGGCGCGGTCCCGACCGACCTGTTCGAATCCGGCCGCAACGCGAACCGCCTAGACGTCGCCAACCACGCGGGCATCCCGGCCGAACTCCTCGAAGGGTCCAAGCAGGGAAGCGCCGGGTCGATGACGTACAGCAACGAGACCTCCAAGAGAAACGAACTCTGGGACTACGGCCTCGCCCGCTACGCCGACGCCGTCGAGGGGCGTCTCTCCCTGGATGACGTATGCGCCTCGGGCCAGTCCATTCGCGTGGATGCCTCGGCGTACCTCACCACCCCGACCCCCACCGAACCCCAGACAAGCGAGGACTAACAACCCATGACCGCCACCCGCATCCAGGCATCACCGACCAGGCGCGAGATTCTCGCGAACCTGGACGAACGCACCATCACCGTCCTACTCCTGCCCTTCGGCGAGGTCGGGCAGACCAACGCCGGTCCCGTCCTCGTCGAGGCCGGTCACGTGGCACTCCCGCCCGCCCCGAGCCTGTGCGTCATGAACCTCGACCACAAGCGGGAGAAGGGCGTCGCCAACGCCACGGAGGTCTGGCAGGAACCCACCGGCATCATGGCGACGTTCGCATTCGCCGACACGGAGGAAGGTCGCGCGGCGTTCGCCGACGCCACCGACCCCAACGGAACGCGTCGCGCCGTCTCCGGCGAGTTCGACGTCATCCTCGCCGAGTACGACCCCACGATCCGCGCCCGGCGATCCCTGCCCGGCGGCAATCTGTTCGGCGCTGGCCTCGTCCCGCGCGGCGCGTTCGGCTCCGCCCGCGTCCTCGCCGAGGCAGTCACCGACACCTCCGAGTCGTCGAGTCAGTACGTCACCGAGTACACCGACGCCGACGGGACCACCTGGCGGCGAGTCGAGGAAACCGTCACCACCGTCACCACCACCGAGACCCCCGCCGACGAGACCGCCGACGAGGACAAAACCGAAACCGAAGGAGAGGCCACCGTGCCCGAAGCAACCACCGTCCAGGCCGCCCACCGAGGCGGCGTCCCCGCCACCGCGCTCCCGGGCGGGACCGCACCGGCCGGGAAGACCCTTGCCCGCGTCCCGAGCACCGCCACGATCTTCGCCGCGATCGCCACCGTCCGCGACCGCACGCGCTCGGCGGCGGACCGGACCGAGGCCACCACCATCCTGGCCGCCCTCCAGGACATCGTCCCCGAGGGCGACAACGCGTTCACCGCTGACGGCGTGGTCCAGCCCAGTTGGGTCGGCCAGATCGCCGAGGGCGTCCCCTACGTCCGCGAGTACATCACCCTGCACAACCTCGGCAACGACATCAGCCTCGGCGGAAAGAAGGGCTACAAGGTCCGGCGCGGAACCAAGGCCGCCCCCGTCGACCACTTCGACGGAACGTGGGCAGGTAACAAGACGACCGTGAAGTCCTACCGGGGTTTCACCAGCACGCACGAGAGCACCCGCGAAAACTTCGCGATCGCCGAGGACATCGCCCGCGAGTTCCGCGACCTGCCCGGCGGCACGGAGGCCGTCGCCGCGTTCATGAACCTCATCGTCGAGGACGCTCTCGTGTGGTCCGACGAGGTCGCGCTCCGCAACATCATCGCGACCTCGGGCGCGCCGATCCTGCCCGCCGTCGAACGGTACTCGACGAAGTACCCCCAGGCCGCCGGCATGCTGATCCAGGGCATCCTGCACAGCCGCCGTCGCAAGGCAGACGGGCGGCGCGACACGCCGACGTACGCCATCGCGAATGACGAGGCGTACGAGGAACTCGCGTACGCGGCAGGCGGCGAGGAGAACCTCCCCGCGTTCGTCGAACTCGTGATGTCGACGGACGGGACGGGCCGGGCGGACGGCAAGGTCCAGGTCGTGCAGGGTGACACCGGGATCGAGGGGTCGCCCTCGGTCATCGTCGGCGCCGACTACGCGATCGACTTCGATGAACTCCCCGGCGGGCCGCTCCGCATCGACGCTCTGGACATCGCCCGTGGTGGTATCGACGAGGCGGTGCACGGCTACGTCCAGACCTTCGTGAAGCGCCCCGAGGCCGTCGTTCGCATCGGCGACGCCGCCGACCTCGTCGAGCCGCTCGACGACGACGCGGCCTGAGAGACGGGGGCCGAACGACATGGCTACGTGGTACGCCGTCACCGACACCGAGGAACCCGACGAGGCAGAGAGCGCCGCACGCGACCGCATCGCGGCCGCCTGGCCGGACGCCGACATGGAGAACCTCGAACTCCTGGCGATGCTCCTCAACGTCGCACGCGACCAGGTCATCGACTTCGGCCCCCGCATCCCCGAGGGCGCACCGGTCCCCGACCGGTTCGTACTCGCCCAACTCATGCAGGTCCAGAACCTCTGGGCCGCCGGGAAGGCGAACCCCGATGGCGCGATCGGGCCGGACGGATTCAACTTCATGCCCCGACCGCTCGACCGAGACGTCCGCTCCACCATCAGACCGCCGAAGGGCCGCCCCCATGTCCTCTAAGACAATGAACCTCGCGAGCGTCCAGGAGGACCTCACTGAGCGCCTCCAGGCGGATATCCCGTCGTGGTACGTCCGCGACATGACTGAGGGACTCACGAGCCGCCAGGGCATCGTCCTCTACATCGAACAGGGCGACTTCACCAACAAGCCCAACGGCGACGACATCCCGGCCGGGTTCGTCGGATGCGAGTTCACTCTCACCGTAGCCGCCCGCTACAAAGACCCCGTGAAGGGCAAAGGCGAGGCGACCACTGCGGCCGCGACCCTCTGCCGGACCCTCGACTCGATGCGCGACGTCTACTGGACGACCGGCCAGCGCGGCGTGCTCACCACCGGGGAGCCGTGCTATCTGTTCCCGGTCGTGGCGATCGCCCGTTACACAACCACCACCAACGCCGAGGAGGCAACCGCATGACCGCTGCACACCCCCATTTCGTCGAGGTCGACTTCAAGGTCGGAGAAGACACGTACACGGAGCACGTGACGTCCGTGAAGTTCGTCAAGACGGACCAGCCCGTGGCCGAGTTCCGCGACATCGGAGGGAAGGTCCACAAGCGACTTGGCAAGGCCTCCCGCGCATGCCAGATCAACCTGGTGCAGGACTGGACCGCCACCGGACTCGCCCGCATGTTCTGGGAGCACGAGGGCGAGATCGCAAACGTCTCCTACGTCACCGACGAAGGCGTGTTCTCCGCCGACGTGTCGCTCGTCTCGCCGGACCCCGGCGGGGACGGCGGCACCTTCGCCCAGGACTCGCTGGCCCTGCCCGTCGACGGGGAGGTCGACTTCACGCCGACCGAACCCACCACCCCGGCCGGGTGACGCGTGGCCGGGAGCATCTCGCTCCTGGTGGACTCGCCGCTGAGGGACCTCGCGTTCACCATGCGCGAGGTCCCCACGGAGGTCAAACGACAGATCGGGAAAGCAACCAAACAGGCCGCGCGGCCCATTTGGTTCCAAGAGGTCCGTGAGCACGCGCACACGCGCATCCAACAACGCGTGCTCGTCAACTCGGCTGACGTCTCTGCCACCGCGCGAAACGTCACCCTCATGTCTGGGGCTAAGGGCACCCTCTCGTCCGGTACCCCGGTCCGAACCCTCGTCCGCTCCACCGAGTTCGGCATGAACCCCGGCAAACGGATCGCTCAGAAAAGCGCCAAGGGGACCACGTACGAACGACGAGCAGGCAACGCCTTCGGCCCGAACCGCCGAGGCGGCTACGTCGTCTATCCCGCCGTCTCCGACTCGCTCCCTCGGTTCGCGTCCCTCTGGGTGCAGACCACCCGCCGCACCGTCCACGAATCCCTAGAGAAGGTCTGACCATGGCCCGAGGTCCCATCAAAGTCCCTATCGCGTCCGACACCGGAGCGTTCGAAAAGGGCATGCGGTCCGGCGTCATCAAGCCCACCGAAGACGCCGAGAAGGCGCTCGACGCGCTCGGCAAGACGGACGGGCCGGACAGGCTCGCGACGGCGATGAAGGCCGCCCAGAAGGCCACCGACAAACTCGACGGCGAACTCGACGACGCACGGGACGCGCTCAAGCGCCTCGGGTTCGCCGCCCGCGATGCGGGAGACGACACGCGCCGAGGGATGGAGCGCGCCGAGGACGGCGTCAAGGAACTCGGCGAGGAGGCGAACAGCACCGCGAAGGAGGCGGCGGCGTCGTTCGACGGGTCCGCCGAGAGCATCCTCGATATGTTCCAGGAGGTCGCCGCCAACGCGTTCGCGGGGTTCGGCCCGGCTGGTGCTCTCGCAGGGCTCGCCATCGCCGCCGGTATCGGCATCGCCGTGAGTGCCTACCAACAGGCCGAGGAGGCCGCCGAGGAACTCCGCATCAAGGCGGTCGAGTACGCCGGGGAAGCCCGCGACGCTGGTGTGTCCACCGAGGCGTGGCTCACCGGCGCGAGTCGCATGGTCGAGCGCATCCGAGAACTGGAGGAACTCAAGTCGAAGGACTGGCGGTGGTTCTGGGAGAAGGACCCCTCGCAACTGGAGGACTGGGAGGACGCTCTCCAGCGCATGAATCGGTCGACGTCCGAGATTGGTGACGTCCTGTCGGGCACCACCGAGGAAGTCGAGAACTACCGCAAGGCGGTCGAGCGCTCCAAAGATGCCACCTACGACGACATTCAGGCCCTCGTAGAGCGCAACAAAAAGGACCCCGTCGACGGATACGTCGACAAGGTCAACGCGCTAAACGACCAGTACAAGGCACACGACGACCTCCTCGGGCAACTCGACGAGGAGATCCGCCTCCGGGACCAGACGACCGAGTCCTACGAGCGTCAGAAAGCGGCCGGCCTCGACGCGGCCGCCGCAGAATCTGCCGCCGCCGAGGAGAAGGCCGAACGGATCGCGTCCGCCGAGGAGGCCGTCAAGGGGTCGGTACTCAGCGCGTACGACAGCATGCGCCAGGCGGCGGCCGATTACGCGACGAACGAGGAGGGCGCGCTCGACATCAACCGATGGTTGGACTACGTCAACCAGCAGTCCGGCGCGATCGCCACCTACCAAGCGAACCTCGAAGCGATCCGACTCTCGCCGGAGCAGTGGCAAAACCTCCTCGAGATGCCGGAAGGCCAGCGCACTCAGTGGGTCGCCCAATTCGCCGCCCTGCCTGAGGACGCCCGCGCACCTTTCGCGGCCGCGCTCAACGACGTCGGATCGACCGGCGGATCGGAAGCGGCCGTCGCGTTCGACGACTCCTTCAACCCCGACGCATCGGTCGACGTCGAGGTCGAGGCCGACACGTCTGACGCCGTCAAAGACATTGAGAAGGCGTCGAAGGACCGGAAAGTCAAGATCAAAGCCGAGCTAACAGGCAAGGCAGGGGTGAGCGCCGACCTGGACACCCTGACCAAGAAACGGACCGTGACCGTTACGGCGTCCCTCGACACCAGCCAGGCATATCGCGACCTCTCCCGACTGCGGACAGAGGCCTCGAAAAGCATCACGATCCGGGCGCGACTCGCCAAGGAAGGGAGTTGGGACTAATGACCATCATCACGCACAAGGCCGGGCAGATCACCCCCACCGCCGTCGAAGGCTACCGCGCATCTCGCGCGGCGCGCACGATCGTCGCCGACGTCGCCAACCGCTCCGAGGCCGACATCACCTTTCGGGCCTTCGGGCTTCGCACCGGTTCGTTCCGGCTCGTCTTCGACGGCGAGGTTCCCGCCCTCAAGGCGTACGCCGTGCTCTCCACTCCCCAGCGCCTCAGCATCTCGAACACCGAAGTCGCCTCGCTGAACATGGCGTTCGTGGTACCCGAAGGCCGCGACCTCGACATCGAGCAAGACGATGACGTGCCGGACCTCTGGCGCATCGTCGTTCCGTTCCTGGAGGTCAAACTGTGATCGCCTCTCCCACGTACTCGGCGGCCCTCCCGGCCTCGCCCGGCGTCGCCATCGACCTCAGCGACAATGCGGGCGCGATCGTCCTCGACGCGGGGCGATGGCCGCATGTCGAGGGCAACGTCTCCATCTCAATGGACGACCCCACGATCCTCGACCACCTCGACCCGCGAGCGAACAGGCGACTCCGCATTACGGCAGGAGGCCGGGCGTTCGACCTCGGCATCCGCGACGCCCAGCCTGACCGGGACCAGGCAACCGTCCGCGTTTCGCTCGCCTCGGACGAAGCGCTCCTCGACGACTTCGCCCAACTGACCGATGACACCGGAGCGTGGTCCCGGCAAGCGTCACTCCGCGCCATCGTGAACTACGTGCTGGGCAAAATCGGGGCCGCCCTCCAGCCCGGCCCCGAGGACGCGAACCTCACCGCCAAGTGGGACTCCGTGAACCTCCTCGTGAACCCCAACCTCACGACGAGCCTGAACAACTGGACGACCGTGGGAACCTCGGCCTTCGTCCGCAACGCCGGAGTGGGCTTCGGGGGCATTGCCGGATACGCCGCCGCCACGGCTAGCGCAGTCAACTATGAGGTCTGGCCGGAAGGAAGCCGCGCGCACACCAACGCCCCCGCAATCCGCGCCGGGGAGTGGTACACGGCCAGCATTCACACCCGAATCGCCGTGGGGTCCGCAACCTGCCGCGCCCGCATCTACTGGTGGGACGATAACGGCGGCCTCGTGTCGTCGGTCACCGGGACCACGACGAACCTCACGACCGCGTCCAGCACATTCCAGCGCATCAGCGTCACCGGCCTCGCGCCCGCAAACGCCGTGCGCGCGTCCGCGCTCCTCCTCTACGTCGGGGCCTCGGGCAACGTCGTGCACGTCGATGCCGCCATGCTCAGCCAGGGCCGATTCATCCCCGACTATTACGACGGCGCGACCCCTGGTGACAGCACCTACTCCTACGGCTGGACCGGTGACCCCAACGCCTCCAACTCCGCTCGAACCGTGCTCGTCGACGCGCCCGACCCCGAGGCCTTCGTCTGGCCCGCCGGAGTCTCCGCTATCGAGTTCCTCCGCCCGCTGGTGCAGGCCGCCGGGTATCGCCTCGTGTGCGACGAACTCCGCCGCTGGACCCTACGAGCCGCCGACCACCGAGCAGACGGCGGCCTCACCTACCGCGCCGGAGTGAACATCCACACGGCGTCGGAGGTCCTGTCTCGTGAAGACGAAGACTGGTGTGACGGGATGGTCGTTCGATACCGCTGGGTGGCGGGCGGACTCGCCCGCACTCGTGATGACGTGTTCGCGCTCCCTGGTGCTACCAAGATCGTCCTACGCGAAATCGAAGCGCCCTACCCCGGACCCGGAAGGGCCGAGTACGCCGTCAAGCGAGCGCAGGGACGCGGGCGCACGATCACCCTCGACGCCCAGGCAACCTGGGCCGAAGCCGTCGAGCAACCTCTCTCAATCACCCTCGACGGGTCGCCCATCCAAACGGGCATCACCAACCGCGTCGAGTTCGACATCGCGCGCAACACCGTCACCGTTACGTCGCGCACCACAGACACGCCCTCGACCGCCTGGATTCTCGTGCGGGTCGGAGAGCGCTGGATCGACTCTCCGGCCGGAGAGCCCTGGACTAAGGAGGCCATTTAATGCCCGAAACCTACACCGGCACCGAGGGGACCGACGCCGCCCTCGCGGGAATGGCGGCCCTCGACGGCACCGAGGATCGCCGAAAGGGATGGCTCGCGATCAACAAGACTCGCGACTACATCGCCGCCCGTTACGCCGAACTGAAGGCGTACGCCGAGTCGCTCATTCCCGCCGTCTGGAGCACCGCCAAAGGCGGGACCGGCTCCGGCAACCTCTACGGCGTTACCGACACCAGCACGAACGGCGGACTCCTGATCGTCACCCCGTCCGGCAAACTCGCCCGAGGGAGTGGCGCCATCGCCCAGGCCTACATTCCCGGAGGCATCCCCGCGTCGAAGATCGACGGCATCCCGACACCTGACCTCAGTAGCCGCGTCGCCAAGACGGGCGACACGATGACCGGGAACCTCGGCCTCGACAACGCGCACCTTTTCGTGCCGAGCGCCGGACCCGCCACCGAAGGGTGGCAACTGGCCTACATCAACCGCGACGGTCGCCTCTCGCGCGGGTCGTCCTCCGAGCGCTACAAAAAGCACATCGGGGCGACCGACCCCGCCAGCCTCGGCGACGTCTTCCCGGACCTGTACCGCTATCAAATGCGCCATGGGGCCGTAGGCGACTGGAAGTACGGACACATCGCGGAACGGCTCGCAGAGCACCCCGACCAGCGAGCCTTCGTTGTGTACGCCCTCGTCGACGGCGAGTGGGTCCCCGACTCGATCGACTTCATTGCCCTCGCTCAGGCCCAGATCGCCCAACTACACCAGGCGCTCGACCTCATGGCCCAGCGCCTCGACGAACTGGAGGGTCGAGCGTGAGCACCCTCGCCACCGTCCGGCCCGGCGTCACCCTGCAGGCCGAGGCCGCCGCCTCGCTGGCACGCGTAGAAGCCCGCCTCGGGCGGCTCCTGGACATCAACAGGACCATTGCGTCCTGGGATGTCCAGATGCGCCTCTACCTCGCCTGGATGGCGTTCCTCGGCGGGGTCGGGCCAAGAGTGGCCCGCGCCCTTCACCCGTCCAAGTCGAAGCACGTCCTCGGCCTCGCGATCGACAGCGACGACGGCTACGACCGTGCGGTCGTCGCCCTCCTTGCCGAGCACGGATGGATACGCACCGCCTCAGACGAGCCGTGGCATTTCGACTACATCGCATCCCGAGACCGATTCCGTGGCACCGGCTACCCCGCCGGATTCATGGCTCGACCGTACGAACCCATCAAGTCCAAGGAGGACGACAGCATGAGCATCCAAATCCGCAACAAAAAGACCAACCTGATCGCCCAGGTCGGTCCCGACTACTTCGCCCACATGCCGAACGGTGAGACCGCACTCGTCGTGCGGAACGTCTCGTCCGCATCGGACGAACTCCACGAACTCAGTAACGAAGATTTCTTCCGCGTCACCGACAGTTTCGGCATCCCGCGCGAGGTCATCAAAGAGGGGTCCTACTGGTCGCGAGAACTCGCGAACGGTCAGGCCATCGCCGCCCTCTCCGCCGAGGTCAAGAGGATCGGCGCGAAGTGATCGACGACACCGACCTCCGAATCAGCGTGGCCGAAATCAAAGGGATGCTCACCGCCACCCTCGCCCGCCACGACCAGCGGCTCGACCAGCACGAGGGCACCCTCAACCAGCCCGCCACGACGAGCGCCTTCGTGGCCTGGAGGAAGACAACAGCGCCCGCTGGAGCCGCGTCCTCGGCGTCCTGGCGCTCGTCGCGAGCGGCATCGGCGTCCTTTATTCCATCCTCAACCCGTAGCCGAAAGGGGCCACGAAATGACCGAATCCACCTACAAGACGCGAGCGGAGCGGCGCGCCGCGCTCCGGTCCAGGTCGGAGTCCGTGCTCCGGCCCGCCTTCCGACGTTGGGCCTACGGAGTCGCGGCCGCCGCGGTCGGCGTGGCCGTGTTCGCCGGGTGGCTCCCGCCCGCCGCCGCGCCCGTTATCGCGCCGCTCCTCATGGCCGTGTTCTACGTCGACGAGACCGGAACGCCGCGACCTTGAGTTTCGAACATACCTAACGGTTTGGGGCAGCCGGCGCAGCTGCATCGAACGGAACTCAGCCCCAAAACCGTTAGCTATGTTCGAATGTCGCCCAAACGCACCGATGCCCCCTCACCGTCTCCGGGAGGGGGCATCGGTGCGTCAGGTCAGAGGTTGGCGGCGATCGTCACCAACTGCATCCAGCACCCGGCGAGGAGCACCACGGCGGCCGCTCCGTAGATGTGCGCCCAGAGAGGCAGACGGGGCCGGGGAGGCGTCGACGTCGACGTGGGGGAGGGCGTGGGGGTGGTCATGGTTCTCCTTCGATTAGACCGCGACGAGGCGCGCGGCGGGTTTGGTCGGGACTTCGAGACCGGCCGCCGCATAGACCACGCTACGGCCGCGAGCATCCGACAGGCGAACGTACCGGCCCGTCGTGTCGGCCGAGGCGTGGCCCATGAGGTTCCGCAAGGTCAGCACGTCGCCGCCGGACGCCTCATGCGCGTTCGTCGCGAAGGAGTGCCGGAGGTTGTGGAGCGACCACGGCCGGGGGAGGACCTCGTCGACGAGTTCGTACACCCTCCTCGGGGACAGGTGCCCGTCAATGGCACCGGGAAACGCGAAGCCTTCGGGGAGCGCACGGAGGTCGAGGGCGAGGCGAGGCGTCAGCGGGATAACTCGCAACTTCCGGCCCTTGCCGTGGACGAGGAGGGACCACCCGAGCAGGTCCGGCCGGAGGTCGTCCGAGTGTATCTGTGCGATCTCGCCGCGCCGGAGGCCCGCATCGTGAGCGAGGCGCATGATGAGCGCCGTGCGGTCGTCGGCTCCGCGTATGGCGTCGGAGTAGACCCGTTCCGGGACGGGGTCTGGGTTGGGGGCAGATGCCCGGACCTGAGGGAGACGCTTGGCCGGGTTGTGGTCGATCCGCTTCGTTCGCTTGGCCCACCGCCAGAACTCACGAAAGCACGCGTAGCGATTCCGGCGCGTCTCGGGCATCCATCCCTGAGACCCGACGAACACGAGCAGAGCGTCGGCGGTGACTTCCCACGGCCCCGTACCAATCCGCCGGGCCAGGTGCTGGAGTTGCTCGCGACGGGCGCGGATCGTCGCCGGGGTTCGGTTGGCCGCTCGCAGGTTGAGGGCGTAGTCGTCTAGGGCCTCCGTCCAGGAGGCCGAGAGTGGGAGAACCATGCGCGTTTACAGGGTCGGGAAGTGAAACGGCACAGCGGTGGTCCTCTCGATACGACACGTGCCCCCCAGCGGCATCGTTCGCATCGAGTCTATTGGGACACATTGCGTCGAGTCGGTCACGCGACGGCATCCTTCCCGTAACGTTCCTGGGCGCTCTGACGCCTCATCCCGAGCGCATCCCCGATGTACTGCCAGGACCGCCCCAGAGCGCGCTGGCCCTGCACGGCCTGGCGGATCGCGTCGTCGACCTCGTCTCGGAGGGAGACGAGTTCCGCCAACTCCCAGTCATCGGCCTCGCTCACCCGCTTACCAGCGCCTCGGATGATGCGACGTGCAAACGCGATGTACGACGACGTTTCGACGGTCTGACGGCCCATCACTCCACCCCCGCCACGGTCTCGATTTCAGCGTCAGGGATTACCTGACACTCGATTTCGACAATGAGGTCGATCAGTTCGGGCTTGCTCAGCCGCGCGAGTTCGCGGCGGCGCTGGAGGCTCACTTGGAAACCTCGGGCGTGGCAGGGGTCTTGTACTTCGAGAAGTCGTACTCCCAGACGCCGTTAGCCCGAACCACGATGATCCGATCGCCCCGGCTCCGGTGCGCAGTAAGGTGCGAACTCCAGCCCATGCCGTTGGCGACGATGTTGCAAGTCTCACAGGTCGGCATCGTGGCTCCCCTCGCACGCGAGGACGTCCTCGGCCATGCTCCAGAGCGCCCACTCGTCGTCGAGTCCGAGGCCCTCCTCGACTACCAACCAGAAGGTTAGGGGTTCGAGTCCCTTCGGGCGCACCAGAGAAACCCCCGTCGCGAATGCGGCGGGGGTTTCGTCGTCTCCGGGTGACACCCCCTGGCCGCCTGCGGGGGCACATCTCGTCGAAATGAATGTCGACGCGCTAATGCACATTGGTATTCCCAAAAGCCAATCGAACAAGACGTGGTGAATTCTCCGCGTGAGCGCAGAGACGCGATAACTGCCGTTTCATTACGCGGAACACGGATGTTTCTTTTCGCTGCGGCGTGTCGTCAACAAATGCTTGCCTTTCGCCGGCGCATTAGTCCACTGTGAATTCCCGGAGCGGCGCCTTTGCGCTGCCGGGGACATCCGAGGGGGATGAACGTGTCCGCAGGGAACGTTCGGCGCGCCATGATGCGCGCTGCTGTCGCAGCGATCGTGCTGACGACGATGGTGCTGGCACCGGGTGTCGCCTCCGCGGCGACCGTCGCCCGAACCGCGGTCGTCGCGTCCGTCGCGCAGATCTCGTCCGGCACCGAGACCGGCCCTGTAGCGATCGCGGACACCGTGCACGCGACAGCGAACGACAAGGACTCCGACGACGACACCATCCCCGACATCGTCGAGCGCGAGGTGTGTGGCACGGCCACCTGCGCGCTCGGGACCGAGGACCGCGACGACGACGGCATCCCCGACGTGACGGAGGTGCTGTCGTGCGACACGAGCACGTGCGCCTCGCCCACGAAGGATGCCGATGCGGACGGCATCCCCGACTTCGCCGAACGTCTCGTGTGCGACGTGGACACCTGCTCGAACTCGCTCGAAGATGCCGATGGCGACCGGATCGGCGACTGGGTCGAGTTCGTGATCTGCGGCACGCGCACCTGCGCCGACGGCTCGGAGGACTACGACGGGAACGGGGTCTCGGACGCCGCCGAACTCGCGGCCTGCGTTGTGCGCATCGACGACCTGGCCATCACCGGCGGAACCCTGGCGCTATGGATCCTCATCCTCGCCCTGGTGCTGATCGGCGGTGGACTCGGACTGCGGCTCTGGCAGCGACGGCGTGCTTCGCGCAGGATGCCCGAGGAGGAGCGGGATCGCACGGCGGGACCCGATGGGGACCTGGGCTACGAGGATGACACCGACGCGGCCACCTCCGAACCCGTTCCGGACGAGGACGAGGGCTCGGAGGATGCCGGGGCCGCCCTCTCCGTGCTCGACGAGGGCGCGATCGACCCCGCCTCCCCCGCGATCGACCCCGCCTCCCCCGCGATCGACACCGTCGGCGAGGATCCCACCGACGAGCGTGACCGCTGATGCGCGGACACGCCCTCGCGACTCTGACGATCGGGTCGCTCGTGCTGGGCATCGGTGCGGTTGCTCCGGCACCGATGACCGCGGCCGAGCTGATGGAGGCCGCGCGACAGGACGTGCTGCAGCGCGTCTACGCGGCCGCCGGTCTCACTCCCGAGGGCGAGCTCGACGAGAGCGACGAGGCGGGCGTCCGCGACGACACCGTCTCCGCTGCGGCGGGCCCGAGCGTGGCCGGCCGCGCGTCGGCGAATCAGGCGGTCGTGAGCCAGGCCCTCCGGAACCAGGCGTCGGCGAACACGTCGGCCGTCGCCGCTTCGGGACGCGCGGTGACGAGCGTTCGAGCTGCGGCATCCGATCTCGCCCCCGGTGAGCCCGCCGAGATCGCGTCGGACGAGCTGGGGGTGGAAGCGGCGTTCTCGGGGCACGACCTCGCCGCCCCCGTCGATCTCACGCTGGCTGAGGCGCCGGGCGAGATCGAGGCGCGTCGGAAGGCGATCGTCGATACCGCCGGCATCGTCGTGAGCGACCCGGTCGAGATCGTCGCTCGCGATGAGACCGGTGAGAGAGTCACGAGCTTTCCTGCCGAAGTGATCGACGTCCCCGACGACGATCCTGCGAACGGCGCGACCGTGAAGGATGTGATCCCGGGCATCGCACTCGAGTTCGATGTCGATCGGAGGCGCGTTGACGACTCCGGGGTGGACCCGTCGACACTGCGGATCTTCACGCGTTCGACGCCGAGTGAGCCATGGACCGAACTGCCGTCGTACTTCGACCCGGAAACCGAGACGGTGAAGGGGGAGTCCGACCATCTTTCTCAGTTCGTGGTGATCGGCAGGCCGGCACCAGACCCGGACCGCCCGGTCGTGGTGCTCGATCCCGACAACGACGAGGGCGTCGTGCAGACTCCTGCTCCGGCGAGCGAGTACCCGTACAACGGCCAGCTCGTGCAGGGTCTCGCGGGCTACCTCGCGCTGCAGTGCAACGCGCAGGTCGTCATCACCCGTCCGCCCGGCGTGCCGTTCGTATCGCGGGCGACACGAGCCGGTGTCGCGGCGGCGGCCAACCCGATCGCGACCGTCGGCTTCGGGTTCGCGACGTGGCAAGGTCAGGCCTGGGGTGACGCAGCGGAGGGCGGCACGATGGCGTATTCCCGCGGCACGGACGCCGACAATCAACTGCGCGACTCGTTCGTGACGCATATGCCGACCTACACCGGTCGTCCGGCGGCGGTCGAGCCGGGGAACGCGAACTTCCCGTTCGCCGAGTTCGGCGGCCTGCCGGGGGCGTATGCGCATATCGAGACGCTGTTCCTCGACCACAACTACGACCGCCCGGTCATCGACCAGGGGTTCGGGCACATCGTCGACGGCGCGTTTCGCAGCCTCGGCGGCTACCTCGAGGGTGTCGGCTTCGACTGCACCGACCCCGCGCTGGGCGGCTGGCCCGCGCCGCCGTCACAGGCCGAGATCGCGCGGTGGCGGCACCTCGGCTATCAGAACTACCAGACGTACGGCGCCGATCCGGTGTCGTTCTCGACCGGCAACCTCGTCGAGTCGTTTCCGCTGTTCGAGCTGACCGGTCGGGGGGAGCAGTCGCTCGCGGTCGACCTCGTCTACAACGCTCAGGACGGTCGCCTGTCGCGGGTCGGAGCAGGCTGGACGTTCGGGCTCGGTGCCCGCGCGCAGCGGTTCGACGACGACTCGGTCATGGTCGTGCGCGGCGACGGCGCATCCTTTGTCTTCGAGAGCGATGGTGCCGGCGGCTACACGGGCGAGGACGGTCTCGGGCTCACCCTCACCGAAGCGGGCGACGGGCAGCTTCAGCTCGACAGCGACGAGGGCGAGACCTGGGTGTTCGACGCGCCGGATGCCTGGGGCATCGGCGAACTTGCCCGGCAGGTGGATCGTCAGGGCAACGCCACCACGCTCACGTATGGGCCGGCCGACCGGAACGTGCACCAGTTCACGCCGCTCACCGCCATCACGGATGCCGCAGGGCAGACCGTGCAGGTCGCGAGCGACGGTGTGGGGCGGATCACCGGATTCACCCTCCCCGACGGGCGCGCCTGGACCCTGGCCTACAACGACGCCGGTGACCTCATGTCGATCACGGATGCCGATGGCTCGGTGGAGTCGTTCACCTACGACGCCGCTCACCGAATGCTCACGGCCGTCGACGGCAACGGTGTCACGTATCTCGTGAACGAGTACGACGACGCGGGCCGGGTGGTGCGACAGCTCGACGCGGAGCAGAACGTCCGCACGTTCGCGTATGCCGACGGCGAGACGACCTACACCGACAATGAGGGCGGTGTGGCCGTCTTCGAGTACGACGACTCGTTCCGCATCACCGGCATCACCGACACCGCGGGCGAAAAGGCGACGTGGGAGTTCGACGATGTCGGCAACGTCTCGTCGCACACCGACGAGGCGGGACGCACCTGGTCGTACGAGTATGACGACGACGGCAACCTCCTCGAAGAGATCGATCCGGCCGGTGCCGTCACGACGTACAGTTACACCGCCGCCGGTGATGTCGAGACCGCGACGGACCTCGACGGCGACCGCACCGAGACCAGCGTCTACGACGATCGGGGGCTCGTCACCGAGGTGCGGCAGGCCGACGACACGACGGTGCGTTTCGAGTACGACGCGGCGGGCGACCTGGTGCGGAGCATCCTGCCGTCGGGCGCCGCCACGACGTACGCGTACGACGCGCGGGGCAACCTCGTGTCATCGACCGACCCGATCGGCCGCGTTACGAGCTATACCTACGACGCGAGCAACCGCCTCACCACGGTGACCGACCCGGCGGGCGGTGTCTCGGCGTTCGCGTGGGATGCGGCCGACCGACTCGCGTCGTCGACGGATGCCGAGGGTGGCGTCACGACCTACGCCTACGACGGCAACGGACAGCTCGTCTCGTCAACCGACCCGCTGGGTGCGGTCACCGCGTATCAGTGGGATTCCCTGGCGCGGCTCGTCACGGTCACCGATCCCGAGGGTGGTACCTCGACGTTCGCGTACGACGGTGAGGACAACCTGCTGGCGACCTCCGATCCCGAGGGCGGCACGACGGCGTTCGTGCTCGACGAGGCGTACCGCACCGTCGGCGTCGTCGATCCGAACGGCGGCGAGTGGGAGCGCCGGTACGACGAGACGGGGGTGCAGACGGCATCCGTCGATCCGCTCGGTGGCGAGACGGTGTCGACGCTCGACCGCCTCGGACGCCCGGCGACCACGACCGATCCGACGGGCGCGGCGACGACGATCGCGTATGACGACGCGGGCCGGGGGGTGTCGCAGACGGATGCCGCGGGCGGCGTTACGAGCTATGACTACGATGCGATGGATCGGGTGACGCTCGTTACCGACGCCGCAGGCTTCCAGACCGAGTACCTGTACGACATCGACGGCAACCTGGTCGGCGTCATCGACCGGAACGGTAACCCGACCCTGTACGAGGTGGACGCTGCCGGACAGGTGCTGCGCGAGACGGACGCCACGGGAGCGGTCACCGAGTTCACCTACGACGGTGCAGGACGAGTGACGAGCATCCTCGATGCCGACGGCCGCACCACGGCGATCGAGTACGACCGCGACGGGCAGCAGACGGCGATCGTCGCGCCCGGAGGGGCACGCACGACGTTCGCGTACGACGCCGCAGGCCGGTTGGTGTCGCAGACCGACGCCCTCGGTGCTGACACGACGTTCGCATACGACAAGGCATCACGGACCGTCTCGCAGACCGACCCTCTCGGCGGGGTGACCACCTACGCCTACGACGAGGTAGGGCGGCAGACGGGCGTCACCGACCCGGAGGGCGACACCACCGCGTTCGCCTACGACGATGCCGGCCAGCTCGTGGAAGTGACCGAGGGCGTCGAAGCAGGGTCTGCGTCGACGGCGGATGCGAACGTGAAGACGGCGTACTCGTACACGGCGAGCGGCCTGCTGGAGCGCATCACGGATCCGGTCGGCGCCGAGACGACCTTCGCCTATGACGCGGCGGGCCGTCAGATCGCAGAGACCGGGCCGACCGGAATTGAGACGAAGACCGCGCACGACGAGGCCGGACGGGTGTCTCGCGTGACGAACCCCGCCGGCCTCGTGGCGGCGTACACGTACGACGAGCGCGGCGACATCGCGTCGCTCGCGCGCGCCGACGGCACCGTGTCGTTCGAGTACGACGGCGAGCAGCGGCCCATCGTGATGGACGATCCGACCGGCACGACCGGCTGGGTGTACGACGAGATGGGGCGCCTGCTCGAGCAGACCGACACCCGGGGTGACACCCTCACCTCCACCTACACGAAGGCAGGTCTGCGGCAGTCGTTGACCTATCCCGACGGCACCGAGACGGCGTACACGTTCGACGAGGCGGGTGACGTGGCGACGCAGTCCACGCCCGACGGGGTGGTCGAGTACGCGTGGGATGCCGAGAGCCGGCTCGTCGGTGTCTCGCGTCCGAATCACGTGACGAGTTCGTTCGCGTACGACGCGCTCGGGCAGGTGACGTCGGTGCGGCATGAGACACCCTCCGCTCCTGCGGCGGCTGAGCCAGCGGCCGATCCGTTCGTGCCGCTGCAGACCGAGGCATCCCAGTGCCGCGCGGTCGGCACGTACCTGGCCGAGCGCCAGGCTCCGGCAGCGGGCGGGCAGAAGCCGTGCGTGAAGACATGGGACTACCTGGAGCGGCGCACGTTGCCCGAGGTCGAGTCGCCGGTTCCCGCCGGGGCGTCGCTCGAGTACTCGTACGAGTACGACGCCGCGGGGAAGGTGACGGATTCGCTGCGCACGATCACCGGGCCCGAGGTGCCGGCGCCGGTCACTGCGCCGGATGCTCCCGCGGTGCCCTCAGCCCCGGTCAACGCGGCAGATCCCGTCGCCTCCGCGCAGGATGTGGCGACGCTGTCGCACGCCTATTCCTACGACGGTCTGGGGCGGGTGACGCAGTCTTCGGCATCCGATGGGGAGAAGAGCACGTACGGCTACGACGCGGCGGGCAATCGCACGTCGTGGGCGGTCGTCGGCGGTGAGGCGGGTGCGTCGGAGACGGTCGCACAGTACAACCCGGCGGGGCAGCTGACGTCGACCACGACGACGGGTGCCGGCGCGGGCACCGCGTCGTACGGATACGACGGGGCGGGGAACCGTTCGTCGCAGACGGTGAACGGTGTGCCGACGTCGTTCGGGCACGACCCGGCTGGGCGCCTGGTGTCGACGCAGACTGACGGCCGGTCGACGTCGTACGCGTATGACGGGTTGGACCGTCGGGTATCGGCGACGGAGGAGACCCGGTTCGGGTCGGATGAGACGTCGACGGTATGGGACGGGTTGTCGCCGGTGGCGACCGAGAGCGGGTTGCACGGGTCGACGGAGTTGCTGCGGGATCCGACCGGCGAGGTCGTATTCCAGGCGGGCGCGTATGCGGACGAGTGGGTGCTGGGGGATGCGCGGAATGCGACCGCGACGGCGGATGCTGCGGGTCGGATCACCGACCTGGTCGACTATTCGGACTTCGGTGCGGCCGGGTTCGAGTCGACCGGGTGGGGTTCGCTGGTCGGCAACGACGGCCAGCCGGGTGATGCGACCCTCGGGGTGGATCACTACTACGCGCGGGATTACGACTCCGCGACCGGGTCGTGGGTGCAGCCGGATCAGTGGCGGGGGCTGCTGGTCAGGCCGCAGTCGCTGAACCGCTTCGCGTATGTCGAGAACGACCCGGTCGGGTTGAGCGACTACCTCGGGTACCTGCCGGTCGGTGGCGGCCTCAGGGCCGGCATCGCGAAGGTGCGGGTCGCACAGGCGCTCAAGAAGGGCGGTATTGCTGCGGCGGTGACCCGGAGTAACGGGGCGCGCATCGCGAAGACGATTGCGCACTCGCGGAGCGATCGAGACTCTCGGTCTCCCAAGATGCTCACCAAGACGCCGATGTCTCGTTCGCCGCTTGTTCTCAGCATTCGTCACCTGATGACCAAAACAGGCTGCGCCTTCGGCGACGCCGGATGTAGGGGGACATCGAGCAGATGGGCCCAGGACGGAGTCACCTCGGGAATGCCGTCACTATGCACGGCTTTCGACCCGACGCGGTGTGAGCGACGCGACCACCTCGTTCAGACGGGACTGTTCGGATCGATTTGGTCGGCGGGAAGCGACTTCTACGCCGGTGCCCCGCTACTACGAATGCTCGCCAATTCTCCCATCACCGGCGCCGCCATATCTTACGCGGCAAGTAAAGGCGGGACCTGTCGAGTCTCCGGCTATAAGGGACTCATAGTCTGTAGTGTGCCAAAGGGTAGCGGCGTTCAAGGTGGCACGACCTACGGCGACGCTTTCGTGACAGACACAGACCTGAGCACGCTTTCGTCTGCTGAACTTCAGGCGCTTCACAATCATGAACTGCGTCATTCGGAGCAATGGGCTGCGGGTGGCCTGCTATTTCCGATATCGTACGGTTTGGAGTCGGCGTGGTCACAGCTAACTACTGGGACCTATGGGTGTGCGAACTTCTTCGAATTCGAGGCGGGCTTCGTCGAGGGGAATTATGATGACGCTTGTCGGTAGGGTCTCGAGCGTGAGCCGTGGAAGGCTGTCGAAGATTTGGTTCACCGGGCTAATTGCTACGCTTCTGCTCACTCTCGCGGGATGTGTGCCGCATCCACCGGAACCAGCGGCTCCATTTTCGCTAAGCCTTGCTGGCGGGGAGCTTGAAGTCAACTTCTGTCTCGGGCCCGCCTCTATCACGCGGCTGGCGGCAAGCGTGAGCCAAAAGACTTCGACCGGCTGGAGCGAATGGTCGAGAATCTCCGAAACTACGGACGGCGCTTCGATCCCGGTCTCCTTTGCGGACTCTCTTCCTCTGCAGAGGCAAATCCCGTCGGTTTCATATCGCGTAACCCCCGAGGGCTCGCTCCCTGAGGGAGAATTTTCGGTTACGGTGTATTTCGGCTTCAAAGACGCTAATCGATACTCATATTACAACGAGTCATTCCATCTGGAGTCCGCTGCTCAGTTGGCGGCCGGCTATTTGTATTCCGATGGAACGCTCCACTCAAGTGCGTGCGAGATGGAGTCTGCGAGTCCCTGATGAGGGGCCAACAGAGCGCTATCCGAGCGGATGCGTGCGGCTTACAACGAGCACGGCCGGCTCCAGGGTGGTCGTCCCGACCTTTACTGCTTGGGCGAGGTGAGCAGTTTGAGTGAATCGAACGACGCCGGCACGGCGCCTCAACGCCGCCGGAAATCCAACTATGCGTACTTCAGGGTTACCAGCACAGTCTTGAGCCTTGAGGACATCACCGAGCTTGTGGGTGAGCAACCTGACTCGGGGTTCTCGGTAGGGGATCGCATACAGCGTCCCGGGATGATCGCCGAGAGACGATACGCCTTCACGTCCTGGGAGCGGCATTCACCAACTTCGCCGGGTGCGTCGGTGCGGGAGAGCGTCGACGGCCTCCTCGAACCGGTGCGTCGGATCTCGGGACGGCTCGTGGGACGTTTCGATGTCACGTGCGAGTTGCAGGTGGTGCAGTACATGTCCTCGGGTAACGAACTCGGATTCGGCGTGTACTCCGAGTGGGTCGAGCTTCTCGCGTCCCTTCGTGCTGGCGTCGACATCGACCAGTACTGGTGAGCCGGATTCAGCACGGTGTTTATTCGGGGCGCGCGTCGCTGCCCGCGTCATAAAGCGGACCTTGTCACGTCCTTCTCCATGGGGTCATGAATTCAACTCCTCCCATCTGGTCAAATCGGCGAACACAGGGCGGGGCGGGCGCTGCCTTCGCGACACGCGGACCACTTAAACGCCTCAGGTCAACCGTCACGGTGAGTCCTGGTCCAGGAGAGTGATCGGCTCGACCGGGAGGCGGATGCGGACGACCATAGCCACCTTCAACCGATCGATGAGAAGAGAGCCCCTGCATGGATGAAGCTAAGGTTGCTGCCGCCGTTCGGTCACGATCCCGCGGGGCGCCTGGTGTCGACGCAGGCCGACGGCCGGTCTACGTCGTACGCGCAGCACTCAGGGCGCGAGGGTAGCGCGTTCGCGAATCTCTCCTCGGGTTCCTCGACCCTGAGGAATGGGCAGGGATGCAGGTGCTTCGAGAGATACTCGACGACCCGAACCATACCGTCGAGGTACTTGATCGGGTCACGAATATTCGAGATTCGACTGGCCGCGGAGTACGCCTAAGCAACGACGGAGAGTTCATGGGATTCTTGGAGCCGTAGCGGTGAGCTTGAAAGATTCGATGAGGGCGGGGCAGATGCACGTGTCGCTTGACCGGACGGTCTTTGTGGAAGCTTTCGGCGCGCAGCCTGGAGTGCTTCCAGACGGAACCATCGTGCAATCGAGTCCATCCGACTGGGCTCGCGTGTTGAAGGTGATCGAGGAGGCTGGTTGGCGCGCGGCGTGGACCTCGAATGAACGGACCGTGGAGGTCGCGGATCTGGCGAACGAGAGGTATCTTCATGAGTCGTTCGCCGTTCGACTGACAAACAGCGTCACCGTGAACTTTTTCTTCGATGTTGGTGAGATCACGTTCGACTTCGATCTTCGTGAACTCGTCGACCAAGCGGCGGTCGATGCGCTCTGCTCCTTCGTGGTTACGCTGGGGAACGCGTTGAATCGGCGGGTGGAGATTACGCCGGAGGGGCAGACCGAAGCGAAAGTCGTTCAGTACTTGCCCGAAGGCCACCGCTTCGTTGTCCACGGAATCGCGAGCGCGTAACGGCCTTGCCCGTGACCGGCCATTTCAGATGGTGAATGGCACTCCGGCGCCATCCGCCGGTCACCCGGTGGATGGTTGCTGTCGGCGTTAGAAAACGGGCACTTCAACGTCATCCTCACTAGAAAGGGGTGCGACGCCGGTATGGACGGGAAATGGACGTCATGAAGACCAGCTACACGCACCGGATGAGTCTTTGTGGATGTTCAGACCGAGGTTGAGGGCGCGTATGACGGATGACCGAGGTCGTGGCCGAGCGTGTTGATGTGTCGAAATGGTCGAGCATGTCATGACGTTGAGGGTCTCAACGAGGGAGACTGGCTCCGCTGGGACGGAACGGTCGCGCGAGATCCATGCCCGGCGCTCTGAAGGGAACCTCAGGTGATGTCGCACGTTGAGGCCGATCTGGCAAGAGTGGTGGCTGGCGACGTGGAACGTCTTCAAGCCTTGAAGTGCTATCCGCTCCGCGATCTGTCGTTGGCAGCCCGGAGCGGCGGCGACGCTCTCACCCTTACAAGCGCAACGCTCGCGGGCGTTGTCGAGGGTCTCAGTGCTGGACGTTTCAAGGAGAGCGCGGTGCAGTTCTGGGCGGCGTTACTGCGATGGGGTCTGCTCCCCGACGACGACCGTGGAGCCGCCGAGGTGATCGATATTGCCTTTGAGGCTGAGCGCCAAGACCAGATCGTAGAGGTGCTTGCGCGGTTGGATGAAATGGGCGACGTCGTAGATGGAGTCCTCTCAGATCTAGAGCTGGAGGAGATGTTGGCGGTGCTGAGGCGACACGTCGACCGGCTGTCGGGGACACCTGGATCCCAAACCACGATCGTCGGCATGAGTGGACGTGGTGATGACTCAGCAGGTTGACTCCGCCTTGACCCTATTCACGGCGTCTTGCGCGCTTATGGTCGGAACGCTCTTTCTGCTGAATTTCGCTTCCCTTTTCCGAATGAATGTCGACGGGGTGCGCAGGCTGGGCGCATTCTACGGCCAGGCTCGCGTTGATAAGTTTCTGCAACGCGTGAAGCCTCGGTACACGATTGGCGCCGGAGTGGCCGCGATTGCTCTGGCCGCGGCATCTGCTGTAGCTACGGTCCTTCGAATTCAGGTGCCGATGAGCACTCCAACAATTGCTCTCGCTGGCTTGCTCGGAGGTTTCCAAGTGGTCGGTGCGGTCATGATGCACATCTCGTGGGGAAAACGTCGCTCCATGGTGTCGAGTACGCGAAGAGGCGTAGCCGAGCAAGGTCGCAGAAATCGCAGCGCGATTGCCGTGGGCGCCTGCGGGGCGTTCACCATCCTGGCGCTCGTACTTCTCATGCTCGTCGCGCCGGGGTGACATCGACGCGCGCGAGAGCTTGAAGGCGGACACGGCCTCGCCGGCGATCGTTCCTCTCAGATGGTGTTAGCTGAGGCCGACGACGAATCGTCGAACGCTCGCGACAGGAAGGGAACGGAAGATGACCGAGCCGACCATGTCCACCCGCACCGCCTTCGCGGCAGTCGGCGAGTTCGTGCGTCGACGCTCCGCCCATGACCTCGCCCAGCTCATCGATGTCACGAGGACCGGGGGTGGTGGTAGCGAGCCCGGCGATCCCTCGGCGTGGCAGGACTGGGCCGCGAGCGTCGCAACCGTGACTGGCGGTGCGATTCAGGCGCAGGGGTTCCGGAGGCCGGGCCCACGCACCTTCCCTTATGAAGAGGCCGAAGGACAACTTCTGACCCTCAGCGAAGCGTTTCTCGCCATGTCCGAATTCTTGTGGACATTCGCTCATCGCGACGCTCCGGCCGATATGGACGACGCGAAGGAGTTGCTGAGTCCGCGCCAGGATGGGGAACCGGATGCGATCGCCTGGCGTAACTGGATCCACATCGTGGCCTGGGTCCTTCGAGGCAATCGCGTGCAGGGCAACTCCTGGACCGATGCGTTCCGAGCGGCTCTCTGTGTGCGTCTGGCCGCGGGTTTCAGGCCACCGGCATCGTTCGCGGTCGTAGATCCCGAGGTCGGCCAGGGCGGTCGGGACGGGCGGGAGCACTGGGTCACCCTGCCCTTCGGCCGCGGCGTTCGGGAGATCGACCGGGCGCTCGCCCCGCTCTTGCCCGATCTGAAGACTGTCGTCGGCACGCAGGGTGCTGTCGTAGACCTCGTCGTGTGGCTCGATCCGGTCGGTGAGCTTGCGGGCGTCGCCATGGGAGCCGCCTCGGCGGGCAGCATCCTCCCGCTCATCAGAGACATATGGGTCGAGGCCGAGCCGCACCGCGGACGCGACCGCGCCCTCACCGATGAGATCCGCGTGAGATCCAGCGTGCACGAACGATCTTTCTCGTCGAATGACGCGGACGAGAGACAACGCCTTCTGGCTGCAGCCATCCAGGCGGTCGCCGAAACAACGACGGGCGACGTGATGGAGATCGAACTGATCCCGCGGTCAGGTCAGGCGGGACTCGTCGTGACGAGACCGATGCTCGATGACATCGCTGCGGCCGGCCACGGTCTGCGACTCGCGAGCAAGGGGTAGGAAGTGACGCGGGGCACACGCCCACCGGTATGACGGCGTCAGAACTCGGGCGTTGGATCGTCATTCTTCAGGGGAGATCATCCTCGTCCGACGCCGTCCGAGGAGCGCAATGACGATCGAGAACTACATCGTGATCGCGATCGGGTTGGTGATGGTGTCCTGCGGTCCGCTGGTCGTGCGCCATCGCGAGAAGGTGTCCCACTTCTTCAGCGATGCGCAGCGGGCCTTGGGCGGTCGGGTCGGGCGCGTGACGGCCAAGGGCTTGAGCCCGACCATGGTGCGTTTTCTCGGGGTGGCGTGGACGATCATGGGGGTCGTCGCCATCGGCGTCGGCATTTTCGGGCGGGAGTCGTGATGAACGGCTTCACGGTTGCTGTCGGTCTGCTCTGCGTGTTCGCCGGGGTCAGCGGTGTGACCATTCTGGCCAAGCGTCACCGAATCCTACGATTCGCTCGGATGCGGTACGAGGAGGTTTTCCGAGAAGACCAACTGTCCGAAGCGGAAATTCAGGCCCGACTCCCACGAATGTGGCTGGTCGTGTTCATCGGGGTGGGTTCTCTCGTCGTCGCTGCCGTAGCGGCGGTTGCCGGATGGGCGGGCGTGACGCAGTGACCAGGCCGCAATGAATCGGCGCGACGTGTCGCGCATCGTGTTGCTCATTGCAGGTTCGCTCGCAGTCAGCAGGCTCTCCTCCGTGGTGCGGGAGGTCGTGTACTTCGCTCGTCCGTGCATGGTGGGCGCTTCGACGGTGGTGGCATGCGCGGAACACGCAGGTGGAGTCATGAAGCGAACTGACGTGGCACTCGTCTTCAGGTTGAGCTCACGGCTTCGACAAAGAGTCGATGAGACCCGCAGCGTCAAGTAACGCACCGACAACAAAAGGCTGAGAATGCAATTTCGATCTGTGATGAAGCTCTGGGCGTTGATCGCGGTGCCGTGGATTTGGGCTGTCTGCCTTGCTGCGCTCGCATGGGGGCCGACCGCCCCGCGCATTCTTTCGGCAGTCGGCGTCGCAGGGGCGTTGCTTGCGGTCGTCGTCGCTTTCGTCGCGACTCCGTTCGTCGAGGCGGCGAAGTCAAAGCGGATGCTCGAGGCGGCCCTGCGCCTCACTGGCGCGGTCCGAGGAGCGCCGGTGAACCTCCCGCTGAGAGCTCTTCAGGAGATGGCTCGCGAAGAGTGGCCCGCCGTCTCCTGGCCGCTCAGACGCCGATACGCGTACGTCGATTCGGCTTCGCGAGCAGTCGAAGGTGCTGTGGCCATCCCCACGCCGGAGGGGCTTCAACTACGAACCGGTTCCAGCGCGAAACGCCTCGTGCACACGATTCCGACCGGCCGATACCGCCTGATGCGGGTCCCGGGCGTGGCCCGCGTCGAGATGCTCGATACCAACGATGCCGTCGTTGCGACCTTCGGCGTTCTGCATCTCGATGGTCGCAGGCTTCGGCAGGCGACCGTCGCCGAGGCCGCGGAGTCGCTTGCGCTCGACGGCTCTGGGGCCTGAGCTCCCCGGCTACCCCTCCACGAGGCTCGTGATCGCCGGGTCGCGCCGCGCGACCTCGACGGCGGTCGCGACGATCACGCGGCGCAGGGCCGAGACGGCGACGGCGGGCGTCACGTCCGAGCGGTGGGCGAGGCTCACGGTGCGGGTCATCATGGGGTGCGAGAGGCGCATGGAGCGCAGTCCGGGCTGGTCGAGCAGCACCATCGCTGGCACGACGGCGACGCCGAGGCCGCGTTCGACGAAGCGCAGCACGGCGTCCATCTCGGCGCCGGCGAGCACCGGTCGTGGTTCGAGGCCCTCGCTGCGGAACGCGGCCTCCGTCGTGGCGCGCAACTCGTAGGTCTCGTCGAAGGTGATGAGCGGCAGGTCGGCGAGTTCCGCGAGGCCGATCGACGCGGCCGACGACAGCGGCGGCTGCGCGGCGGAGGACACGACCACCAGTTCCTCGGTGAGGAGCGGCATCCGGGTGAGGCTGACGCCCGCGGGAGGCGGCCCGGCGGATTCGGTGATGAGCGCCATGTCGACGGCGCCGACCGCGACCTGCTCGACCAGGGAGCGGGACCCGGCCTCGGCGAGTTGCAGCTCGACGCCGGGGTGCGAGACGTGGAAGGCCGCCAGCGCTTCGGCCACCAGGCTCATGCAGAGGGTGGGCGGGGCGCCGAGGCGCACGCGACCGCGGCGGAGCCCGGCCAGCTCGCCCATCTCGTCGCGGATCGCGTCGGCCTCGGCGAGCATCCGCTGGGCGCGGGGGAGCAGCGTCTCGCCGGCGGTGGTCAGGGCGATGTGTCCCCGCGCGCGGTGGAAGAGCTCGGCGCCGAGTTCCCGCTCGAGGGTGGAGATCTGGCGGCTCAGCGACGGCTGCGCCAGGTGCAGATGCTCGGATGCCCGGGTGAAGTGGCCGAGGCGTGCCACCTCGACGAACCCACGGAGTTGCTCCAGGTTCATGTCCATAGCCTACCCGCATGGTTCGGAGAGGAACTATGCATTGGAGGTGTGAGAACGCCGTGATTAGCGTCGAAGGCATGGCCACCCGCGAACGTCAGATCTCCACCACCGTCCTCGTCATCGGCACCGGCGGATCGGGGCTGCGTGCGGCGATCGAAGTCGCCGAGCACGGCGTCGACGTGCTCGCCGTCGGCAAGCGCCCGCGGCAGGATGCGCACACCTCGCTCGCGGCCGGCGGCATCAACGCCGCGCTCGGCACGATGGACGCCGACGACAGCTGGCAGCAGCACGCCGCCGACACCATCAAGGAGAGCTACCTGCTCGCCAACCCCCACACGGTCGAGATCGTCACGCGCGGCGCCGAGCGGGGCATCCGCGACCTGGAGCGCTGGGGCATGGACTTCGCCCGGGAAGACGACGGCCGCATCTCGCAGCGCTTCTTCGGGGCGCACACGTTCCGCCGCACGGCCTTCTCCGGCGACTACACGGGCCTCGAGATCCAGCGGACCCTCGTGCGCAAGGCCGAGCAGCTCGACGTGCCGATCCTCGACAACGTCTACATCACCCGCCTCCTCGTGCGCGACAACGTGGTGTTCGGCGCGTACGGCTTCGACCAGGCCGAGGGCACCCGCTACCTCATCCACGCCGACGCGGTGATCCTCGCCGCCGGCGGACACAACCGCATCTGGCGCCGCACCTCCTCGCGCCGCGACGAGAACACCGGCGACTCGTTCCGGCTCGCGGTCGAGGCGGGGGCGCGGCTGCGCGACCCGGAACTCGTGCAGTTCCATCCGTCCGGCATCCTCGAGCCCGAGAACGCCGCAGGAACGCTCATCTCCGAGGCGGCCCGCGGCGAGGGCGGCATCCTGCGCAACGCTCTCGGCGAGCGGTTCATGCACAAGTACGACCCGGAGCGGATGGAGCTGTCGACCCGCGACCGTGTGGCGCTCGCCGCGTACACCGAGATCAAGGAGGGCCGCGGCACCGAGAACGGCGGCGTCTGGCTCGACGTCTCGCACCTGCCCCGCGAGACGATCATGACCCGCCTGCCGCGCGTCTACCAGACGATGATGGAGCTGCAGATGCTCGACATCACGACCGACCCCATCGAGATCGCCCCGACCGCGCACTACTCCATGGGCGGCGTGTGGGTGCGGCCCGACGACCACCAGACCGACGTCGAGGGGCTCTACGCCATCGGCGAGGCATCCAGCGGTCTCCACGGAGCCAACCGGCTCGGCGGCAACTCGCTCATCGAACTCCTCGTCTACGGGCGCATCGTCGGACAGGCCGCCCTTCACCACGCGGCATCGCTCGACGCGCAGCGCCGGTCGGCGGATGCCGTGGACGCGGCGCGCGCCGAGATCGACGACCTGCTCGCCGCGGACGGCCGCGAGAACGTGCGCGCCCTGCAGCGCGCCATCCGCAACACGATGACCGAGCACGCGGGCGTCGTGCGCTCGGAGGAGGGGCTGCGCCAGGGGCTCGCGGAACTCGACCTCATCGAGGGGCGCATGGAGGACGTCGGTATCCACCCCGACATCGCGGGCTTCCAGGACCTCGCGCATGCCTTCGACCTCAAGGCCTCGGCGCTCGCCGCCCGCGCCACCCTGGAGGCCGCGCGGGAGCGGCGGGAGACCCGCGGATGCCACAACCGCAGCGACTTCCCCGACACCGACCCGACGTTGCAGGTCAACCTCGTGTGGTCGCCGACCACCGGTGTGACCCGCGAGGAGATCCCGGCCATCCCCGACGAGATCGCCGAGCTGATGCGCGACGTCGACACGGAGGGCAAGCTCGTCGAGTAGCCCGTGTGTCTGCCTCTCGTGGCGCGGCATGCACCGTGAGGGGCCACGACACGCCGTATGACGGATGCCCGACACGGCGTGTTGTGACCCCTCACGGGAGAAGCGCGTGCGCGCGGGTCACTCCTCCGTGTCGATGACCCCGATCCCGATTGCCTGATGATCGGGATCGGAGTCGTCCTTCTCCGGCGCCTTCGGCTCCTCGCCGGGGGCTTTCTCCGTGCTCGGCTCCTGCAACTCCTCGGTGCTGGGCACCTCGTCGTCGTCTGCCTGCTCGGGGGAGTCGGCCTCGGGGGGCGTAGTGGCTTCGCCCTCGGCCTGATCGGGCTCCGGCGTGCTGTCCTGCGGGCCGCCCTGCTCGGGCATCTGCGTCGAGGTCGACGCGGGCGTCGGGGTGGGGGTCTGCGCCTCGGGAGAGAGCTCGTCGGCCGGGTCCTGGGCGGGAGTGCTGTCGGTCATGGTGATCCCCTTTCGCGTGTGCTGACCTTCAGGATGCGCGTGCGGCGGCACACCACGAAGGGGGTTGACGGCCCGGACCCGGGCGCCCGACCTTCCGGCACGGTTAACGATCGTGAACCGACGTGCATCCGACGGCGTAGCCTGGAGGAGTGACAGCGTACGTCTCGGCCTTCGACCTCTTCTCCATCGGGGTGGGGCCGTCGAGCTCGCACACCGTGGGGCCGATGCGCGCCGCGCTCGACTTCGCCCGACGGCTGGATGCCGCGGGCGTCCTCCGCTCCACCGCCCGCGTCGGCTGCACCCTGTACGGGTCGCTCGGCGCCACCGGCATCGGCCATGGGACCCCGGATGCCGTCGTCGCCGGTCTCCGCGGGCTCTCGCCCGAGACGTGCGACCCCGCCGACGTGCGGGCGGCGTGGAGCGCGTACCCCGACGGTGCCCCGCTGCGGGTCGCCGGGGTGCACGAGGTCGCCTTCGCGAAAGACGCGATCGTCTTCGCGCCGCGCACCCGTCTGCCCGGGCATCCCAACGCCATGACGCTCACCGCGTGGGGTCCGGCCGGTGACGTCGTGGCGGAAGCGACCTACCGCGGTGACCACCGCCGCCTTCCCGTACGCCTACTCCGACGCCGCGTCGCTGCTCGCGCTCTGCGACGAGCACGGCCTCTCCATCGCGGAGATCGCGCGCCTCAACGAGACGGCGCTCCGCAGCGAGGAAGACGTCGCCGCAGGCCTCGACGCCATCTGGGACGCCATGGCCGGATGCGTCGACGCGGGCCGGCACGCCGACGGCGTGCTGCCGGGCATCCTCCGGGTGAAGCGGCGCGCCGGCGTGATCCGCGAGCAGCTCGAGTCCTCCGCGGCCGACG